>CAMYWZ010000119.1 GCA_947302945.1 uncultured Bacillota bacterium | reverse complement strand
CGGTAAGGCCGGTCATGGAGTTGCCGCACTGGCCGAGGGCCATGAGGACGCGGACGGGCTCGGTTTTCGCGCTTTTTCTGCGCCTGGAGGCGGAGGCCTGCTGCCTGGCGTCTACTTCGGCGAAGACCTCGCGTATGGCGTCGGCGAGCTTTTTGGGGCGCTCGTGAAGGCCCGATTCTATGTATATGACGGGGTAGTCTTTTCCCGTGTTTTTCTTTGCCAGCTCCATCTCGTCCTCGAGAGTGCGGCATGCGATGATGATGGTCTTCATGCCTTGATTATAGCATTTGAAAGGTTGATTTTCCATATAAAAGTGGAGCAGGCGCAGAGCGGAAACAGGAAGAAAACAGTTTGCGCGAAAAAAAGTGTTGACATAAACACACAGGGATTTATAATAGTTGCATAGTTATGATAGAGGTCGCGGCTGACAAGAGTACGCGGGGGCGCCGAATGCGCCGCGCGGAAAGGGGATGCCGCCGACGGGCTGCGAGCGCGGGGGACGCCGCGGGAGCAGTGCCTGGGACGCAGGGGAACACCCTGCGGACTGTCGCGCCTGAGGGCGCGGAGCGCTGTCGTGACAGGGAGTGAAAACGCCGGGTCATGATGGATATCATGACCCGTTTTCATTTTTTCACATCAGCTGCGCGGGCGCGCCCCGCGCGAAAGGAGTCATTCATGAACGTTTTAAACACCGCGTGGTCACTGTTCCCTGCACTCATAGCCATAGTGCTGGCCCTGATCACCAAGGAGGTCTACTCCTCGCTCTTCATCGGTATCCTCGTAGGAGGCGTGCTGTACAGCGGTTTCTCCCTGTCGGCGGTCCTCGAGCACGTCTTCGTTGACGGCATGGTCGGACAGCTGTCTGACAGCTGGAACGTAGGCATACTGGTATTCCTGGTCGTCCTCGGCGCCATGGTCATGCTCATGAACCGCGCCGGCGGTTCGGCGGCCTTCGGACGCTGGTCCGTCGAGCACGTCAAGACCAAGGTCGGAGCCCAGCTCGCCACCATAGTCCTGGGCGTGCTGATCTTCATCGACGACTATTTCAACTGCCTCACCGTTGGTTCGGTCATGAGGCCTCTTACCGACAAGCACGGCATCTCCAGGCAGAAGCTTGCTTACCTGATCGACGCCACCGCGGCTCCGGTCTGCATCATAGCGCCGATCTCCTCCTGGGCGGCAGCCGTCACCGGCTCCGTCGACGGAGTCAACGGCCTGGAGCTCTTCATCAAGGCCATCCCCTACAACTTCTACGCCATCCTGACCATAGTCATGATGCTCGTCCTTGCCTTCGGCAAGCTCGATTACGGCCCGATGAAGCTCGCAGAGCTCAGCGGCAAGCTCAGCAAGGCTGACGATCCCATGCCCCAGTCCGCGATGACCGGTGCAGAGGATCAGCCTAATCCTCCGGTCAGCCCGAAGGGCAAGGTCATCCACCTGGTGCTGCCCATCATAGTCCTCATCATCTCCTGCGTCATCGGCATGATCTACACCGGCGGCTACTTCGACGGTGCCAGCTTCTCCGAAGCCTTCGCCGATTCCGACGCTTCCGTAGGCCTGATGTACGGCTCTGTCGTGGCCCTGGTCCTGACCATAATCTTCTACCTCTGCACTAAGGTCCTTAGCTTCAAGGAGTGCATGAACGCTCTGCCTGAGGGCTTTAAGTCCATGGTCCCGGCCATACTGATCCTGACCTTCGCCTGGACGCTCAAGTCCATGACCGGATCCCTCGGCTCCGACGTCTTCGTCGAGAACTTCGTTCAGGGCTTCGCCGACAACACTGCCATCATGAGCCTGCTGCCCGCGATAGTCTTCCTGATCGCCTGCGTGATCTCGTTCGCGACCGGCACTTCCTGGGGCACCTTCGGCATACTCATCCCGATCGCTGCCAAAGTCTTCTCCAACGACATTTCCAGCCCGATGATGGTCATGGCCGTCGCCGCCTGCATGGCCGGCGCCGTCTGCGGAGACCACTGCAGCCCCATCTCCGATACCACGATCATGGCTTCGGCAGGCGCACAGTGCGAGCACATCAGCCACGTCAACACCCAGCTGCCTTACGCTCTTACTGTCGCGGCAGTGTCCTTCGTAAGCTACATAATAGCCGGATTCATCCGCAATGCGGCCATCTCCCTGATCATAGGAATAGTGCTGATGGCCGGAACTCTGTTCATCATAAGGAGCGCCACAGCAGGCAAGACCGCAAAGCAGGCTTAGGATGCCCCTGTGAGGCTCTGAGAGCCCATATGACGCGTTTTTACGGCACGGACGGGAATTGTATCGTCCGCGCCGTTTTTTTGCTGAAAAAGGCAAAAAAGTGCTTGCAAAGCCTTTTGCGCTGTGCTAATATACACTCTTCTTTTGAAGAGAACGGAGGAACACTCATGAGAAAGTCATTCAAAGTAAACGGCATCGACTGCGCCAACTGCGCTGCCAAGCTCGAAAGGAACATCGCGAAGATCAAGGGCGTCGAGTCTGCCGCCGTCATATTCGCAACATCCAAGCTCATACTCGAAGCTCCGGACGACAAGTTCGACGCCGTCCTCTCCGAAGCCGTCTCCCTCACCAGAAAGCTCGAGCCCGACTGGGAAATAGTCGTAAAGTAGGCACCTTGGGGACGGTCCTTTTGGTGCCGTGACAGCGCGGGTGACGTTAAGGGGGACCGCTGGCTTTTGCCTAAGTAAAAGCCAGTGGCAGGATGCCTTGGCGGCAGGACCCGCATGCATAAAGTACCTATGATCGGCACCAAAAGGACCGTCCCCAAAGTGCCGAAAGTGCGGAAAGAAATAACATGGACGAAAGAGTAAAACTTGCAATAATAATAGTCATATACCTGGCGCTGGGATGGAAGATCATCCTGACCGCGGTGCGCAACATCTTCCACGGGGACGTTTTCGACGAGAACTTCCTGATGGTCGTGGCTTCGATCGGCGCGATCTGCATAGGGGAGCCAGAGGAGGCCGTGATGGTCATGCTGCTCTACCGCATTGGCGAGTTCCTGCAGGACAGGGCCGTGGGCAAGTCCAGGAAGGCCATCTCGGACCTCATGAACATACGTCCGGACTACGCCAACGTTGAAAAGGACGGGCAGTGGGTGAAGGCCGATCCGGAAGAAGTTGCCGTCGGGACCCTCATACTGGTAAAGCCCGGCGAGCGCGTGCCCCTCGACGGCGTCATAGAAGAAGGCTGCTCCAGACTGGATACTGCCGCGCTTACCGGCGAGTCGCTCCCTTCGGACGTTTCCGAGGGCAGCGAGGTACAAAGCGGCACCATCAATCTGGACGGCATGCTGAAGGTCAGGACCACGGCAGCTGCGGAGGAATCCACGGCTGCGAGGATACTGGACCTTGTCGAGAACGCCGCCGCCAGCAGGGCGAATTCGGAGAAGTTCATCACGAAGTTCGCGCGCTGGTACACGCCCATAGTCTGCGGCCTGGCCGTTCTGCTGGCCGTCATCCCGCCGCTTCTCTTCCACGGCGTATGGTCCGACTGGATCTACAGGGCGCTGTCGTTCCTGGTAGTTTCATGCCCCTGCGCGCTTGTTATCTCAATACCTCTGGGCTTTTTCGGAGGCATAGGCGGAGCGTCCTCAAAGGGCATACTCATCAAGGGCGGCAACTACCTCGAGGCCCTTTCCAAGGCCGACACCATCGCGTTCGACAAGACCGGAACGCTCACGAGAGGCGTCTTCAAGGTCATAGCAGTACACCCGGAGGGCATAAGCGAGGCTCAGCTTCTGGAATACGCCACGCTTGGCGAGAGTTTTTCGAACCACCCGATCGCCCGTTCTTTGGCGGATGAGTACGGTAAGCACGTTGACAAGTCCCGCGTCCACGATTTCAAGGAACTTTTAGGGCAGGGCGTCAGCGCCGTCGTGGACGGCAGGCTGATCCAGTGCGGAAGCCGCAAATACATGCAAAGTCTGGGGCTTGAGTACGACGACTGCGAGATTCCGGGCTCGAACGTGCACGTCGCTATAGACGGCGTTTACGCGGGGCACATAGTCATCTCCGACCAGATCAAGGAAGACGCGGCTCAGGCTCTGGCCGAGCTTAAGGAGCTTGGCGTAAAGCGCCTTGTGATGCTCACGGGCGACAAGGACGGCGTTGCCGCGGACGTGGCGAAGACCCTGACGGATCTTACGGAGTACCATTCCGAGCTTCTGCCGCAGGACAAGGTGGAGATCACGAAAAGGCTCATGGACGAGAGCGAACCGGGCCGCAAGGTGGCCTTCGTGGGCGACGGCATCAACGACGCCCCGGTGCTCGTGGCTGCGGACCTTGGCATAGCCATGGGAGGCATGGGTTCTGCCGCTGCCGTCGAGGCTGCGGACATAGTCCTCATGAATGATAAACCCACGGACATCTCGCTTGCGGTGCGCATCGCGAGAAAGACCATGGGTATAGTTAAGCAGAATATATGGTTCTCGATCGGTATAAAGGTAGCGGTCCTGATCCTGGCTGCCTTCGGCCTCAGCAACATGATCCTTGCCACCTTTGCCGACACAGGCGTCTGCCTGCTGGCCATCCTGAACTCGATGAGAGCCCTCAGGATCAAATAGATGATCATTTGGCACCGGGAG
>CAMYWZ010000118.1 GCA_947302945.1 uncultured Bacillota bacterium | reverse complement strand
TGGATGTTCGTCCGCGTCGGAGGCACTAATTCCTCCGTAGTCCAGGACGAGGCCTTCGGCATGAGCGCTCGCTATAAGAAGGGCACTTTCTACGCCTTAAGATGGATAGACCTTTACGGTTCCTGTTATCTTACACCGGTGAACGTGGAGATCTATGAAGATACGTTCTGGACCGACAAAGTAAGCGTCCTGCGCTATTCCTATTCAAACAACGGAAGGGCTCTTATAAACGTATTCTATGACATTGAAGGCATTGACGCAGGCGGAAAAGAGGGAATGCTCAACCCGCAGCTCGTGGAAGTCACAGTCGACGACATGGGCCAGATCACCGATCTCAAAGACCATCCGTACTATTCATACGGCGTCTATTCTGTCGAATCCGGGATAGTCAGTCATGAAGAAGACTACAGGGATCCTTTGATCTACGGGGAAACTGACAAGACTTACATCGGAAAGTGGCGCGCGTCTGACGATTCAGGCACAGAACTGACAGTCAGCGAGGCTTCGCTGCAGGCAGGAGGTTACAGCTTCGATATCAAATTCAGCGGTACCGATACAGCCATGTGCAACGCGAATATCTATGAGGGAGACCTTATAGTCAATCAGGGCTATGTAAACGGGACATATGATTTCGAGTGCGCTCTGATGAAGTCGGAAAAAGGTATAAAGATGGTAGTCACCAGCTCCAAGTGGGACAAGATGCCGTCGGGAACGACGATAGAATTCGTAAAGAAGTGATAATTTCATAAAAAAAGCCCGGATCGCTCCGGGCTGTTTTTTTATTCTTCTGTCTGTGGCAGCTTTTCCACCAGCAGTTTCTCAACGCGCCTTTCGTCTATGGAAAGGATTGTCACTTTAAGGCCTGCGTCTTCAAAGACTTCGCCTCCGGAAGGATAGCTCTCGAAGTGCTCTAAAGCCCAGCCTCCGGCAGTGTCGGATTCGGATTCGAGCTCGTCTTCGGAAACACCCGTGGTCTCGCAAAGGTCGTCTATGGATATATCTCCATCAAGCTCGAAGACAGTATCTGAGATCTCCTTTACTTCGTCTTCCTCGATCTCATCGTATTCGTCCCAGATATCCCCGACTATCTCTTCGAGTATGTCTTCCATGGTGATGATGCCTAAAGTCCCGCCGTATTCGTCGCAGACTACAGCCATGTGCTGGCCGGCGGCACGAAGCTGGTCGAGCACGCTTGTGAGCCTTGTGGTCTTGTAAACGTAGCAGGGCTCCATAAGAAGGCTCCGGATGTCCACGTCTTCTGATTCTGTGTAGGCTTTGAGGAAGCGGTTCAGGTAAAGTATGCCTATTATGTTGTCGATGCTTTCCTCATAGACCGGGATGCGAGAGTAGGCCGAGTCTTCCATGATGACTTTGAGTATGTCTTCACGGCTGTCGTCTATGTCTATGGCTTCAACGTCCACGCGGCTGGTCATGGCCTCGTAAGCAGCAACGTCCAGAAAATCGATGGCTGCCTGGACGAGTTCGGACTGGTCCTCGTCAAGGACGTCTTCGTCTTCGGCTGTCTCGATGATGCTGGAAAGCTCGTCTATGGCTTCCTCAGCTGCCTCGTCCTCGTCCTGCTCAGTGTCTTCTCCGCGAAGCTCGTTCGTGAACGCTTCGACTGCTTTTACCACGATGAATACGAAAGGCCTGAAAGCAGTCATCAGCGCTTTGACCGGTAGAGAATAGGCCAAAGCCAGAGTGTTTGCGCGCTTTTTGGCGCGTATCTTGGGGATAGTCTCTCCGAATATGATAACTATGACAGTTACTATGACTGTGGAGATCCAGGCGTATCTGTCGCTCTTCATGATCTCCATGATGAGGACTGAACCTATTGACGAAGAAGCGATATTGACCAGGTTGTTTCCTGTAAGTATAGCGCCGAGAGCGTCGTCGAAGCTTTCGATTATGGTCCAGGCGCGGGCGGCTTTCTTGTCTCCGCCGTCCCTGAGGTTTTCTATCCTTACGCGGTTGCAGGCGGAATACGCCATCTCCGAACCGGAGAAGAAATACGAAAGGCAGACGCATATTACGAAGGCGGCGCTTAAGACGGCAACAGTCATTCTGCACCTCCCGCGGTCTCGTCCTCGTCCCATATCTCGCCGACGAGCTCTTCGAGTATGTCTTCGACAGAAACAACGCCTACACTGTGTCCGCGTCCGTCAGTTGCAACTGCAAGCGTGAATCTGTGTTCAGCCATAACAGGCAGCAGCTCGTCTATCTTCGTATCTTTTGAGATGAACAGGGGAGAAGTCATGAGCTTTTCTATGTCGAGGCTGTTTTTGTCTGACAGATAGGCTCTGATGAAGCTTCTGATCTGGAGTATGCCTATTATGTGGTCGAGATCGTTTTTGTATACAGGAAGCCTGCTGTGAGTTTGCTCCTTGATGAATTCAAGGACTGTCTCGGGATCGTCGGCGCAGTTTACCGCATTGACGGAAGTGATAGGAGTCATGATGTTTTCGACAGTTATGTCTCCGAATTCCATGGCGGACTGGATGAGCTCTCCCTCGTCCTCCTCAAGGGTTCCTTCTTCAGTCATGTCTTCGATTATGTCATGCAACTCATCTTCAGTTACAGTAAGTTCAGCCTCGTCTTTAGTGATGCGCGAAGCAAGATCGCCTATCCTGCTTAAAAGGGCGGAGAGGGGATCGAGAGCTTTCATGAGGAACTTGAGCATTCCGGCGTGGGAAATGGTGAAGCGGTTGGCGTACTTCTTGGCAAGGCTTTTGGGCAGCATCTCGCCGAAAAAGAAGATGAGCACGGTCATGATGAGCGTGCTTAAAGTGACTGCTCCTTTTCCGAAAGCCCTTGTTACGGCTACGGTAACTATCGAAGCAGCTGATATGTGCACAATGTTGGTGCAGATGAGAAGGGTGGTAATAGCCCTGTCGAAATTATCGAGTATGAAGAGGGCTTTTTCCGCGCGCCTGTCGCCGCGGTCTTTAGCAAGCTTGATGCGCGCGTGATTGGCTGAGGATACGGCAGTCTCGGTAACAGCGAGCCAGGCTGCCGCGAATATGAGTACGATCACCGCAAACAGGGATGATCGGGGGACTGTGTCCATGTTTCTCCTTTATGAAAGTGGTCTTCGGACGCATGCCGAAGGCAAAAACAAAGAAAAAGGCTGCAGCATCAGACTGCAGCCGTTTACCGCTTATTAAGCTCTGGATACTTTTCCGGACCTGAGGCAGTGTGTGCAGACATTGATCCTTCTTACGGTTCCGTTCTCCTCAACTTTTACAGTCTGGATATTGGCGTTCCACTTTCTCCTTGTATGACGGTTGGAGTGGGATACGTTGTTTCCGGAAACCTGACCCTTTCCGCAGATCTCGCACTTTCTGGACATTTTCGGACCTCCTTATGGTAAACGGTTGTATTTTCTGGTTTTATGCATCATAAAGATGCGGCTATTCCGTTACAGACCTGTGGATTATAGCACAAATAATTTATTCATGCAAGATTTTTTTCAGTTTATTTGATATAATCTAAATATGCTTATTTCAGAGAAAAACGAATACGGCGTCGTCACCATAGACGACGGCCTCATATACCAGCTTTTTGCCGAAGCCATAAAGCCCTTCGAGGGCAAAGCCAAATACATGGGTGACAGGGAAGTCCGTTACGGGGAGAACGGACTGTACGCCTATACAGGCATCAGCATCAGGATAGGCAACAGCATCAGCGGTATATGCAGCGCGATAATAGAATACATCGTAAAGACATGTTCGGAGAATCTGGAGGTCCCGGTAGATGATATCATCATCGACGTCCTTCAAATGACTACCGCAATAACAACTGTCAAAAGGAATATAAGGGTAAGTTACCGTGGCGGCATCCAGCAAGAAGAAGAGTCCATCGCAGATCAGCCTGAATGACAGCCTTTCAGTCTTAAAGGGCATAGGACCTCAGAAAGCGCAGCGTTTTGAAAAGCTCGGGATTGAGACTTTCCGGGACGCTTTGTCTTTCTATCCGAGGGAATACGAAGACTTCAGGAACAAAAAGAAGATAGCCGATCTTCATAATGATGACAAAGCCGTTGTGGTATCCAGAGTGCTTCTCGCGCGGCTCGGGGCTGGCTTCGGAAAGAAGCGCACTCTGCACCTTCTGACAGAGGATGATACCGGCCGCATGGAAGTTCTTTTCTTCCAGGGAAGCTTTCTTATAAAGCAGTTCGCCCCCGGCGACGAGTTCTGTTTCTTCGGCAAAGTCAAAGTTGAAAACGGACGGGTAACGATGTTCCACCCGTCGTATTCGCGCGCCGAAGATGCTTCGGACGACAGCATACTCCCGGTATATCCGCTTACGTCCGGGCTTTCGCAGAAAGACGTCCGGCTCTGTACAAAGTCGGCGCTTCTGCACGCGGACGAGCTTGGCGAAACGCTGCCGAAGGCGGCGATAGATTCGGCCCATATTTGTTCCAACGGCTATGCCTTCAGGAACATCCACTATCCCGAAGGCAACGATCAGTACCGCGCTGCAAGGTACCGTCTCATCTACGAAGAGCTGTTCTGCCTTGATACTGCGCTTGCCATCTCCAAAGACAGAGGAGGCCTGGGAAGGCAGGGCATAAGCATAACAGGAGGATATGCGGAAGATTTCGTAAAGTCCCTTCCTTACGAGCTTACAGGGGCTCAGAAGAGGGCTCTTTACGAGATCCTCGCGGATAT
>CAMYWZ010000117.1 GCA_947302945.1 uncultured Bacillota bacterium | reverse complement strand
TGCGGAAGAGGTGGCGCCTGAAGTCAGAGCAGAGGACAGCAGAGTGCCTGCGAGGCTGGTGATGTCCGCGTTGCCGAGCAGCGAGGAGATCAGCGAGCTTGTTGCGGAGGTCTTTGCTGCCTGGGTAGTGGCTTTCTGGGTCTCAGCCTCGGTCTGCTGGCCCATGAGGCTCATGAAGTACGGTGCCGCCGCGGAAAGTACCGAGGAGGCCTGAGCCTGAGTTACGCCTGCTTCCTTGGCTATGGCCTTGGTGGCTGCGGTGGTCTGGCTTCCGAACAGGTGCTTGATGATCTTGGAACCGTCTTCCATCTCTTCCTGGTTGAAGAACGAAGAAAGGTTCGAAGTGTTAGCCTGCGAGTGCGACGTAAGAGCGTTCGCGAAGCTTGTTGCTGTGGAGCTGCTGCTGGCCTGGTTGTTTACACCGGTGAGCAGGAGCGGAAGCGCTGAAGAAAGGATGCTGGTGACGTCCGAAGTGGATGTACCGGTAGCTTTACTGATGTTGTTGGTGCTGGAGCTGCCCATAAGAGCGCTCATGATGCTTAAAAGATCCATGTTATTTCCTCCATTTCGATATGGCGTTTTTCTGTCGAATAAATTATGCACTTTTTTTCTTCCGATTGCAAGATATTTACTCAAAACGCGGGAAAATCGTGTATAATAAAGATGCAATAATATTTTATCAGTTTTAAGGAGATCAAACATTATGGCAGAAAAGAAAGAAAAGAAAATAGTCCAGGCTACCAGCGAATCGGTCGCCAAGACTGTAAAGGAAGCAAAGCCGGTAGGCAACGCCAAGAACCTTCGCACCGGCGCCGTCATACTCTGGGTAGTCGCGGTCATCTTCGAAGTGCTCGCCGTCCTGGTGCTCGCAGGAAAGATCAACCTCACCTTCATGCCGCAGCTGTATCAGCTGATAGGCTTCCTGGTACTGGACCTCATCTGCGTCATCATAGGCTCGCAGCTGTGGAAAAAGGCCAACCACATCGACCCGGTCTCCAAGGCCAACAAGACCAAGTTCTGGCTGTGGAACAACATGGGAGTCGTGGTATGCTGCTTCGCCTTCTTCCCCTTCCTCATCCTGCTCCTTATGAACAAGGACCTGGACAAGAAGACCAAGACCGTCGCCATCATCGCAGCCATAGTCGCCATACTCATCGGCGTTGGCACCAGCATCGACTACAACCCGGTATCCTCTGAGGATAAGGCCGCCGCAGTCACCGCATTCGGCGAGACCAAGGTCTACTGGGCTCCGTTCGGTCACGTGTACCACACCCACACCGACTGCCAGTCCCTCAACCAGACCGAAACACTTACCGAAGGCACAGTCGAGCAGGCAGTTGCGGCTAACCGCACAAGGCTCTGCAAGTTCTGCGCGAAGCTGGACAACATCACCACAGTCGTTACCGACGACTAGCCTCTGAAGAGACACTCAAAAGCCCCGCCTTTGATAAGCGGGGCTTTTTGAATACCTGTGATGCGAACCTGTTACCAGTCGAGGCCGGCCTTGGCGCGGATGTCCTTGTTCCTCTGGGTGTCGCGGCCGTAGTTGCAGGCCTTGAGGTCGTCGATGATGGACTGATCGGTGTTGTCCATTCTCGGAAGAGGAACGTCCTGTTCGTAAGCGAGGATCTTCTGGACCTTCTTGATGTCCACGTTGCGGACCGTGGTGCCGTCCTTGAGGGCTATGGCGGAGGCAACTCCAGCTGCCTGGCCGGTAGCGATGCACTGCGGGATCAGCTGCAGAGCGGTGATGGCAACGTTGTCAGCAGAAGCATGTCTGCCCGGAGCGAGGAGGTTCTCGATCTTCTGAGGAACGATGGTCCTGTACGGGATCTCGATAGGAACTGTGGAAGGAACGGTGGAGTGCCATGCGATGACGTCGTCGAACTCGCTGTAGGTTGCGATGTCGAGCATGGTGTAGTAGTACTCGCCCTTGAGCCTTCTGGAGCATCTGCAGCCGAGCTGCGGGGAGATGTCGTAGATGTAGGCGTTGGCGAATGCTTCGGGTACCATCTCGCGGCAGAACTCGGTGACTTTGCGTACAGAGTTCCTGACCTCGAGCTCGGTGTCTCTCATGTCCTTAAGGTCTATGCAGCTCTTGCCGGACAGCCAGTTGTTCCACCATACGACGTCGTTCTTGCCTGCGGGGAAGCACATGGTGCGGAATCCGGACATCTTGTTGATCTGGTCGGAGAAAGCTCTGAAGGCTTCGGGATGAGCCTGCCTCCACCTGTAGTATGCGTGGAAGTCCACGCCGCCCATTCTCCAGACGAGAGCGGTCTCGTTGTCTCTTCTGGCTTCGGGATCGTTGCTGACGGGCCTGGTCTCGAACGGTGCGCCGGTCTGAGCGAAGATATCGCCGTCGCCTGTGGCGTCGATGACGATCTTGGCCATGATGGCCTGGCGGCCGGCCTTGGATTCAAAGATGACTCCCTTGATCTCGTTGCCGTCCATGATGGGCTTGGTGCCCCAGCCGTGGAAGATGATCTTGATCTGCGGATACTCCTGGATCATGGCGTCCATCTCGAGTTTGAGGGCTGTCGGTTCGAAGTAAGGAGCTCTTACGATGTAGCGGTCCTTCGGGTCGAAGGATACGCAGCCGTGGATGCCCTGCCAGCGGTCCAGAAGGTGCGCGTCTCTCTTGCCTATGTCCTTAAGAGACGGGCCGGTGATGCAGTCCGGGGCGTTCTTTTCTATCCTGGTGAACCACTCTTCCTGAAGTCCGCGGACCATGGAGTGATTGAGCCAGCTCATTGCGGGGACCATAAGGACGTAGTCTCCGGTGGCGTCTCCGCCGAAATAGCCGTAACGCTCGAGAATGATGATGTTTTCGGCGCCTGCTCTTGCTGCAGCTACTGCTGCGCTGTGGCCTGCGGCGCCTCCGCCTACGATGAGGATGTCGCAGCTGTCATAGATCTTGACCTGCTGCTGCGGCTCCAGATAAAACTTATCCATAATGACCTCCGTGATAAAAATGGATCTCAAAAACTATTACGTATAAATGATATTAGTTTAACAGCAAATCGTCAATTATTAGATATTTTCCCGGGTGTAAGCGCCGGTTACAGCAAAAACGCCCCGATTTGTGCTATAATAAGGCTGTACGATGGCGATAGATCATACTTTGAGTGGGAGGAGATCCATATGACAGCTGAAAACCAGAAAAAGTACAACGAGAAACTCAAGCGCATGAAGGACGCGCTGGCGCTCAAGACGCCGGACAGAGTGCCTATAGACATTACAGGCGGCACCTTTATGATAACGCGCACAGGCCATACCGTTGCCGAGAGCAATTACGACGAGACTCTCGGGATAGCAGTGGAGGCAGCCAAAAAGTTCATGCTGGACTTCGAACCGGACGTCATTTCCGGTCTCGGGCTGACGTACGCGGGCGAAGGCCGCGGCCACGAGATGCAGGGCGGCAAGACCTACTTCATCGCAGGCATGAAGAACGTACCCATCGACGACAACTCCATGGCCCAGTTCGTGGAGTTCCCCACCCTTCTCGACGACGAGTTCGACGAATTCAAAGAGGATTTCACCAGATGGGGCATCAAGAAGTGCATGCCCAGAGTCTCCACCCTTCTCGAGCCTTTCGCGGATCTGGAAGCGGAGCTCAACCACCGCGGAATCCTCAACATCGTAGATTCGCTCTCAACGCCTAAGATGCGCGAGACCATCAAAAAGATCTGGGAAGTCGCGGACTTTTACAAGGAATACAGGCCCAAGTTCGCAAAGGCCAACGCGGAACTCGCTGAGCTCGGATTCCCCAACTTCAACGGCGGCCGCGCTGCTGTTCCCTTCGATAAGTACAGCGACGACTACCGCGGCATGGTCCTCGCCTTCGTGGACATCTTTGAAGATGAAGAATTCGTTCTCGACTTCTGCAACAAGTTCCACAAACAGCAGCAGGCAAAGCTTTCAGCACTCAACCCGGACGGAAGGCTTGACGGCAAGTTCGTGTCAATGATGCTCCACAAGGGCAGCGATGACATGATGGGCCGCAACCTCTACTATAAGTTCTACTGGGACTACCTCAGCGAGATCATAGAGACCGTCCGCAAGCGCAACATGATCACCTACCTCTTCTGCGAGGGCGAATACACCAATAAGCTGGACATACTGGCCAGCGTCCCGCCCCTCTCTTGCTACATGGCCTTCGACAAGGTCGACATCAAAAAGGCCAAAGAGACCGTCGGCAAGGTCTGCTGCATAGGAGGAGGCTTCCCCTCGCCGCTGCTGATCTACGCGACGCCGGACAAGATAGAGGAAGAGCTCAAGAGGTTCCTCGACATCGCCATGAAAGACGGCGGCTACATCTTCCGCCTCTCCGCAGGCATCAACGGCGCGAAGGAAGAGAACGTAGAGCGCATGTTCAAAGTACTCCACGACTACGGCAAATACTGATAAAAAAGCCACTGAAAGCGCTTTATTTTCAATAAAAGTATTTGACAATCGCAGGCACTGCAAGTATAATAATTGGCGTCGCCGGTTCGGCGGCGCCAACTCAATATGCTGCCATAGCTCAGTTGGTAGAGCGCATCCTTGGTAAGGATGAGGTCCCCAGTTCAAATCTGGGTAGCAGCTCCATCACAAAACCCCTTGCTTTTTCAAGGGGTTTTGAGTTTCCTGAAACACATTGGATCTTGCTGTAACATGCGTAACTTTTTCAGAATTCGCTTTTGATCATGCCGCAGAGCGTGTTG
>CAMYWZ010000116.1 GCA_947302945.1 uncultured Bacillota bacterium | reverse complement strand
TGTCCACTTCCTCGCGGAAGATGGCGTCGGCTTCGCGCAGGATATCCAGCTTTTCGCGGGTGATCTCGCCCATGACGCGTATGGCAAGGCCGGGACCCGGGAAGGGCTGACGGCGGACCAGGTATTCGGGCAGGCCGAGCTCTCTTCCGAGCTGGCGGACTTCGTCCTTAAACAGGAACCTTAAGGGTTCGATGATCTCTTTGAAATCCACGAAATCGGGAAGGCCTCCGACGTTGTGGTGGCTCTTGATGACGGCGGCGTCCCCCGCGCCGGACTCGATGACGTCCGGGTAGATGGTGCCCTGCGCGAGGTAGTCCACGGCGCCTATCTTCTTTGCGGCGTCCTCAAAGACGCGAATGAACTCTTCGCCTATTATCTTTCTCTTCGACTCTGGGTCTGTAATGCCCTTCAGACGCTCTAAAAAGCGTTCTGACGCGTCTATTCCGACGAAGTGGACATTCCAGCGGGAAAAGGCATTCCGGACCTCAAACGGCTCGTTTTTGCGCATCATGCCGTGGTCGACGAAGACGCAGGTGAGGCGCTCGCCTATGGCTTCCGCCAATAGGGCGGCGCAGACCGAGGAGTCCACTCCGCCCGAAAGAGCCAGCAGGACCTTGCCGTCCCCCACCTCTTTGCGTATGGATTCGACGGACTTCCTGCAGAAGTCGTCCATGCGCCACTCGCGGGCACAGCCGCATATGTTCAGCACGAAATTGCGCAGCATCTGCGTGCCGAACTCGGTGTGGGTGACCTCCGGGTGGAACTGCACGCCGTAGAGCTTCCTTGAAGCGTTCTCCATGGCTGCGCAGGGGCAGGCGTCGGTGATAGCGGTGACGGAAAAGCCTTCCGGGACCTTTTTCACGTAGTCAGTGTGGCTCATCCAGCAGACCGACTCGGCCGGAACGCCTTCAAACAGGGCGCTTTTCGCGTCCTTCCTTACGACTGTGACCTTGCCGTACTCGCTCCTTTCGGCCGCGGAAAAGACCTGGCCGCCTGCCATGTAAGCCATGAGCTGGTGGCCGTAGCAGATGCCGAGCACGGGGATGCCGAGCTCCAAAACCGCAGGATCAAAGTGCGGCGAAGCCGGGTCGTAAACGCTGTTGGGGCCGCCTGTAAAGATGATGCCCCTGTAGCCTTCGGCCGCGATCTCCTCCGGGGTGATCCTGCTGTAAGCCCTGATCTCCGCGTAGACCTGCTGCTCGCGCACCCTGCGGGCGATGAGCTGGTTATACTGTCCTCCGAAATCCAGAACGAGTATCTTATCCATAAAACATCCTTAAACGTCTATCTCAACTGCTGTGTTTTCAGCGTTTTCAAGCAGCGGGGCAAGCTTTTTGATGAAAGCTTCCACCTGCTGCGGGCACCTTCCGATGTAGAGCTTCGGATCCAGGACGGAATCCATCTCTTCGGCGGAAAGGCCGAACTGCGGCTCTTTTGCGAGGCGCTCGAGAAGGTCGCAGGGCTCGCCGCTCTTCATGCGGGCCGTGGCCTCCATGGAGCACTTCCTTATGATCTCGTGGAGCTCCTGTCTGTTGCCTCCGCGCTTTACGGCCTCCATCAGGAGGTTCTCGGTAGCTATGAACGGCAGGTACTCGCGCACCGTCTTTTCTATGATCTTCTCGTTTACGTGAAGACCGTCCGTGACGTTCTGCGCGAGCCTGAGGACCGCGTCCGCGCACAGGAAGCCTTCCGGCAGGGAGATCCGGCGGTTGGCGGAATCGTCCAGGGTCCTTTCGAGCCACTGCACAGAAGCGGTCATCGGGGCGTTCATGGCGTCGGCCATGAGGTATCTTGAAAGCGAGCAGATGCGTTCGCAGCGCATGGGATTGCGCTTGTAAGCCATAGCGGACGAGCCTATCTGGTCCTTTTCGAAGGGTTCTTCCACCTGCCTGTCGTGCTGCAGCAGGCGGATGTCGCCAGCCATCCTGTAGCAGCTCTGCGCGATGGAAGACAGGGCGTTCAGGATGCGGCTATCCACTTTCCTGGGGTAGGTCTGGCCGCATACGGAAAAGAACTCGTCAAAGCCGAAATCAGCAGCCAAAGCGCGGTTCAAGGCGTCTATCAATACCTCGAAGACGAAGAACAGGTCCATGAAGCTGGCTTCGGTGCCGGTGGTGCCCCTGCAGCCTAAAAACCTGATGTTTTCAAGCGCGAAATCGATCTCCTTAAGGTCCGAGAGGAAGTCCTGCATCCACAGCGAAGCCCTCTTTCCCACGGTCACGAGCTGCGCCGGCTGATAGTGGGTGTAGCCGAGCGTGGGCAGAGCCTTGTATTTGTCCGCGAACTTCGCAAGGTTGGCAAGGACGGAAAGCAGCTGGCCGCGAAGGTACTTAAGGCCGTCCCTGTAAATGATCAGGTCCGCGTTGTCCGTGACGTAGCAGCTGGTGGCCCCAAGGTGTATGATCCCGGCCGCCGAAGGCGCCGCCTTGCCGTAGGCGTAGACGTGAGCCATCACGTCGTGGCGGACTTCCTTCTCGCGCTTTTTCACCAGCTCGTAATCGATGTCCGTGATGTGCTCCGAAAGCTCCTTCACCTGCTCTTCGCTGATCGGAAGGCCCAGAGCCCTCTCCTCTTTGGCAAGCGCCACCCAAAGCTTCCTCCAGGTCTGATACCTGGTGTCAGCCGAAAAGAGCCTCAGCATGTAGTCTGAGGCGTATCTGGATGCGAGGGGGGATTCGTAAGTGTCGGTCATCGCTGTCTCCTTGCGCTGATGCGGCCCGGGGCCGCAGCCTTATCTTAAGATGATGCTGTCCCTTTCGGCACCCACGGAAACGTAGGTGATGGGGCAGCCTATTGCTTTTTCTATCATGAGGACGTAGTCCTGCGCCTGCCTGGGAAGATCCTCCCATCTGCGGACGCCTGAAATGTCGCACTTCCAGCCGGGGACGTACTCTATGACGGGCTTCGCCTCCGAAAGCAGTGTCGGGAACGGGAAGCTGTCGATCTGCCTGCCGTCCACTTCGTACTTTACGCAGACGGGGATCTTGTCCATGTAGCCAAGTATGTCCATCTTGGTGAGGGCTATCTTCGTGGCGCCCTGGACCTGCACGCCGTAGCGGGTGGCGACGAGGTCCACAGGCCCTACCCTGCGCGAACGCCCTGTCTTGGCGCCGTACTCAAAGCCCTTCTCGCGAAGCTCGTCGGCTTCTTTGCCGAACATCTCGCACACGAAAGGCCCCTCGCCTACGCAGGTGGAGTAAGCCTTGACGACGCCTATGACGTCCGTGAGCTTAAGCGAAGGAAGGCCGGAGCCCACAGGCGCGTAGGCCGCCAGCGCGTTGGACGAGGTGGTGTACGGGTAAATGCCGTAGTCCAGGTCCCTTAAGGCTCCCAGCTGGGCTTCGAAGAGTATGTTCTTTCCCTTGTTCTGCGCGTCCCGCAGGAATTCTCCGGTGTCGCAGATGAAGGGCTTTATGGGCTCGCAGAAATCCGCGATCCACTTTTTGACCTCCTCCATGGTGTAGGCTTTTGCGCCGTAGACCCTGGTGAGAGTCAGGTCCTTCCACTCGAGTATGTCTTTAAGATGCCGCTCGAGCTCTTCGGGGTAGAAAAGCTCGCCGGCGAGTATGGTCTTCTTCTGGTATTTGTCCGAATAGAACGGGGCTATGCCCTGCTTGGTGGAGCCGTACTTCTTGTCAGCAAGGCGCTGCTCCTCCAGGGCGTCCATGTCCCTGTGCCAGGGCATCAGAAGCGAGGCTCTGTCGCTGATCTTAAGGTTATCCGGTGTGATGGCCACGCCTTTTGAGCGCACGTCCTGCATCTCTATCCAGAGGTTCTCGGGGTCCAAGGCCACGCCGTTTCCCAGAACGTTGACGACGCCATCCCTGAATATGCCCGAAGGCAGCAGGTGCAGCGCGAACTTGCCCTTCTCGTTGATGACGGTGTGCCCGGCATTGCCGCCGCCCTGATAGCGCACGACCACGTCGTAGCCCTCGGTCAGGAGGTCCACCATGCGGCCTTTGCCCTCGTCGCCCCAGTTGATGCCTACTATAGCGCAGTTTTTCATGCTAGGCCTCCGCTATGTGCTCTTCGAGGCGTTTCATGATCTCGTGATAGGCATCCTCCACGCCGCCGAGGTCCCTTCTGAAGCGGTCCTTATCCAGCTTCTCGTTGGTCTTGCTGTCCCAGAGCCTGCAGGTGTCCGGGCTGATCTCGTCGGCCAGGACTATCGTGCCGTCCGAAAGCCTTCCGAACTCCAGCTTAAAGTCCACTAACGTGACTCCGCAGGATGCCCAGAACTTCTTCAGCTCCTCGTTTACTTTGAAAGCGAGCGTCTTGATGGTCTCGACCTCTTCCTTCGTGGCAAGCTGAAGAGCCATCACGTGGTATTCGTTGATCAGCGGGTCCGCAAGAGCGTCGTTCTTATAGGAGAACTCTATGGTCGGGCAGGCAAGATCGGTGCCCTCCTCCACGCCATAGTGCTTGGCAAAGGAACCTGCCGCGATGTTTCTGATTATGACCTCCAGGGGCACTATCTGCACCTTCTTTACAAGGGTGTCCCGGTCGCTGAGCTGCTCTACGAAGTGCGTCGGTATGCCCTTCTTTTCAAGAAGCCTCATAAGAGCGTTGCTCATCTTGTTGTTTATGACGCCTTTTCCCGCTATCGTGCCCTTCTTAAGGCCGTTGAAAGCGGTAGCGTCGTCCTTGTAAGATACGATCAGCAGCTGCGGGTCTTCGGTCGCGAAGACCTTCTTAGCCTTGCCTTCGTAAAGCTGCGTGCCTTTTGTCATGGTATGCCTCCGATGAA
>CAMYWZ010000115.1 GCA_947302945.1 uncultured Bacillota bacterium | reverse complement strand
ATAGTTTCCTGTCGTCTGGATGCCGCCGGAAGCTCCGCGAGGTCCTGCCTGGCTTTCCTGATCTCTATCTCGGCCTTTTCTATCTCCGTGTTGAACGTCTCTTCGGCTTCCTTGTAGCTGACAAGGCCGGTCGAATACTGCGCCTTGCCCGATTCGAGCGATTCGGTGGTGAGGCCCAGTTCCTGCCTCAGCCGCCATTCCGCGCTGCTTGCAAGTTCCAGTTCTCTCCCGAGCGCGTCGTAGTAGAGCTGGGCGTATTCGGCATTCATCTCCTCAAGATGCCCGTCGTACTTGTCCTCTATGCTTTCGATCGTATTGGTCAGAGCTTCGACTACAGCCTCGTCCCGCTCCTGTTCTTCTATCATCTTCTGCATCGCGATGACGCTTGCGTGGTCGGCGGCAACGGAAGCATAGATCGTGTTGAAATCCCGGCCTTCCTCATCGGCTGCCTGGATCTCGTTTATGCGTCCGTAGACCGGGTCGGAACCGTTGTAGTAATCGGCCCTCAGAGACCTCTGCCGCGCAAGCAGGGTGTCCAGAGCTGTTTCCAGAGAGCCTATCTGAGTCTCGGCAGCGAGGATCTGCACTCTGGCGTCCTCCAGCTGGTTTTTTGCATCGTCGAGCTGTTTCCTGCCTTCTGCTTTCTTCTCATTGAGCTCTTTTTCGCCTTCGTCTATCTTGCTTGTATACTCGGCCAGCAGGGCTTCCTTTCTGACTTCCTGCTGCTTTTTCGCAAAAGCGGAGAACTCACCGAGGGTATCTTCGATCAGGTCTTTGTATTCCTGACCGAACGACTCCAGTTCTTCTGATCCTGCTGCGGTAAAGTAGACGGTAGTGTAGTAGTCCGCCTTGAACACTTCCGGCAGGGCGTAGAAAACCAGCTCTATCTCGAGATTCTTCATGGTTCCGACGCCCAGAGTCTTTGCCATGTGGTCAGGCGTCTTTACTACGCCGACGACGGTGAAAGTATCCGTGGCAAGGGTCTCGCTTATGTCCTTGTCCTCAAAGAACAGGCGGTAGGTGCTGCCTGTCTTTACGGAGCCTTTGTTCATGGCGTTGTCAAGGATGAGGACTTCGTCAGGCGCTTCAGGCATCCTGCCTTCTATAAGCACGAACTGCCCTATGGGACGCTCCGTTTCTTCTATCCTTGCCACGTGGACCGATCCGTTTTTGCTTTCGGCATAGGCATCAGTCATTTTGCTCGCGAAGACCTTGTCGGTGTAGCTTAAGGCTTCGATCGCCTCCACGTCGCCCTCGTCAAATCCGTAGGACGAATACAGCTGCACGTCCTGAAGGCCGGACGCGTCGAAATACGAGTCCACGCTCTTTTCCATGATTTCGCGTGAGGAAAGAAGGCCCATCATGAATGCCACTCCGATGAGCACTATCATTACCAGCGAAAAGAACCTCTTGAAGGTCTTCCTTATGAGTCTGAACGTGTCCTTATGAAACATCAGTATTCTATGTCGTCGATATCCATCGGGTGTTCGTTGATGGTGATGGACTCTATCTTTCCGCTTTTGACGCGTATGATCTTGCGCCCCATGTCCGCAAGGGCGCCGTTGTGGGTTATCATTATGACTGTCATGTTCTCCTCAAAGCACATGTTCTGAAGGACTTTGAGGACCTGCTTGCCGGTCTTGTAGTCGAGTGCGCCGGTAGGCTCGTCGCACAGGAGGAGCTTGGGGTTCTTGGCGACGGCTCTTGCTATCGCCACGCGCTGCTGCTCGCCGCCGGAGAGCTGGGAGGGGAAGTTGTCCATGCGGTCCCCGAGGCCTACCATCTTGAGGACAGTCCTCGAATCGAGAGGGTCCTTGCTGATCTGGACCGCAAGGTCCACGTTCTCGCGTGCCGTGAGGTTCTGTACCAGGTTGTAGAACTGGAAGACGAAGCCTATGTCGTAGCGGCGGTAGTCGCAAAGCTGCCTGTCGGTTGCTTTTGAGATGTCGTTGTCGTCCACGACTATGCGGCCGGTGCTTGCGGTGTCCATGCCTCCGAGGATGTTCAGTATGGTAGTCTTGCCTGCGCCGGAGTTTCCGAGTATTACGACGAATTCGCCTTTTTCCACGTCAAAGGAGACTTCGTCGAGAGCCCGTATCTCGACTTCGCCCATCTTGTATATCTTGCTTACCTTGTCGAATTCTATGAATGCCATGGCGCCTCCTTAGTCCAGGGCGGGTATTTCCTGGCTGAGCATGTTCAGGTAGGAGTTCAGGTAGATGAGGACCAGCTTTTTGAGGCTCTCGCTGCTCTCCTGAGAATTGCGCAGCATGGTCCTGATGCCGCCGCATATGGATTCTGCGTAGCTTATCGAGAGCAGCTCTATGCGGCTGTCGGATATGGGACAGCCTATGCTCTTTGATATCATCCGGGCCAGCACTGCGGAGAACCAGGCGGTGAGCCTTTTGTTCACAGCCGTTCCCATCATGAGTATGTTGACTTCCGTGCGGTGGTCGGTATATATGTCAACGAGGCCTTCGCTTACTGAGCTGAGCATGCCGCGGAGCTCTTCGGGATCTTCGGGAAGCCCGCTTCCGTCACTGTGCATGTTGAGTTTTCCGCCGGTGATCTTGTCTATCATGGAGTTTAAAAGCAGATAGGTGGGGGAGACTATGGTATCGGAGAGCTCGTCCTTGCTTTTGAAATACCTGTAGAGATTCCCTACGGTCATCTTGCTTTTCTGCGCAATGCTGCGCATCGAGGCCTTCTCGTAGCCTTGCTCGAGAAACTCTTCGCCCGCGTTTTTGAGTATGGTGTCTCTGACGCTGTCTTTGAGGACTTGTGCCATAATAATAAACCTCCGTTCACTATTTATCATTGTACACCCTGAACGCATAAAAGTAAACGACCGTTTATTAATATTTCACAAATAAAATGCTTTATAATCGCAGTGATTTTTTGTATAATAAAAGTTAATATATTTTAACACCTCATCCGCCTGCCTGCGCAGGCACCTTCCCCTGAAAGGGAAGGCTTAGGATGAAAGATTGAAAGGCGATCAATGATGATCAGACGATTGGCTAAGTGCGTAAGGGAATACAAGATCTTTGCGATCCTTTCGCCCATCATGGTCACTGCGGAGGTCATACTCGGCGTCCTGATCCCCATGTACATGGCGGATCTTATCGACAAGGGCGTCGACGTAGGGGACATGGCGTACATGCGCAGCATAGGATTAAAGCTGCTGCTGCTTGCTGTAGCGTCCATGATCTTCGGTGTCCTCGGCGGTATTTTTGCGGCCACGGGAGCGGCGGGTTTCGCGAGCAACCTGCGCAAGGACATGTATTACAACATACAGCGCTTCTCCTTCAGCAACGTCGATAAGTTCTCTACTGCAGGCCTTGTCACGAGGATCACCAGGGACATCACCCAGGTCCAGATGAGCTTCATGATGATGACAAGGATGCTCTTCAGAGCCCCGACGACGCTGGTGTTCGCGCTTGTGGCGGCGTTCCGCATCAACGGAAGGCTGCCGTGGGTATTCGTTTGCACGCTCCCGATACTGGGCGCGGGGCTCGTGCTCATAATGAAGAAAGCCTTCCCGCTGTTCGAGAAGGTGTTCTCGCTGTTCGACAGGCTCAATACCGTCGTGCAGGAGAACGTGCGCGGCATAAGGGTCGTTAAGACCTTCGTGCGCGAAGACGAAGAGATAAAGAAGTTCGCTGAAGTCGCGGACGACGTCAAAAACACCTCGGTCAGCGCGGAGCGCATTGTCGCGCTGAACAACCCGCTGATGAGCTTCTGCATGTACACCTGCATGCTCGTCATCTCCTGGATAGGCGCAAGGTTCGTAATAAGGTCGGAGATGACCACAGGCCAGCTCATGAGCATGATATCCTACGTCATGCAGATACTCATGAGCCTCATGATGTCCTCCATGCTGGTGCTGATGCTCACGATGTCCAAAGCCGCTGCAGGAAGGATCATAGAGGTCCTGGACGAGCAGCCGGACATAGTAGACCCGGAAAACCCTGTAACAGAGATCGCGGACGGCTCCGTGGAATTCGACGACGTGGACTTTGCCTACGGCAGCGCCAAGCCATGCCTTAAGGACGCAACGTTTAAGATAGAGTCCGGCCAGACGGTAGGCATCATAGGCGGCACAGGCAGCGGCAAGACCAGCCTAGTGCAGCTGATACCAAGGCTCTACGACGCCAACCAGGGCACGGTATACGTAGGCGGCAGGGACGTTACGGAGTACAGCCTCACGGCGCTTCGGAAGAGCGTTTCCATGGTGCTCCAGAAGAACGAGCTCTTCGAAGGCACAGTCGCCGAGAACATGCGCTGGGGCGGCGAAAACGCCACGGACGAGGAAGTCGTCGAGGCCCTCAAGCTCGCCCAGGCATGGGAGTTCGTAAGCGCTCTCGAAGGCGGCATCAACGCTCCGGTGGAGCAGGGCGGAAGCAACTTCTCCGGCGGCCAGAAACAGCGTCTGTGCAGAGCCAGGGCGCTCATCTCAAAGCCGAAGATACTCATACTGGACGACTCCACCAGCGCCGTGGATACCGCTACGGAAGCGGCCATCCGCAGGGGCTTTAAGCAGTTCATGCCGGACTGCACCAAGATCATAATCGCGCAGCGCATTTCATCCGTAAAGGACGCGGACGTCATCATAGTTTTTGACAACGGCAGGATAAACGGCATAGGCACGCACGAAGAGCTTCTCGCGTCCAACACCATTTATCAGGAAGTATATGAATCCCAGACGAAGGGAGGTGACTTCGATGAGCCAAAGTGATGAAAGAAAAGGC
>CAMYWZ010000114.1 GCA_947302945.1 uncultured Bacillota bacterium | reverse complement strand
GCGCATCTTCTGGAACACGGACACGCAAAGCGCGGAGGCGGACGGACAAGAGCATTTCCTCATATCGCTCCTGCTGAAGAACGTGGTGTACAGCAGCTTGAGGAAGATATCAAAAGGAGCATAAGACATGGATAAACTGCTTGAGATCATATCTGAGATCGACATTCCTTCTGCTTACGATCATTTTGCGGAAGGGGAATCGCCCGATCCGCCTTTCATATGCTACCTGATCCCCGGGAACGATAATTTCGCTGCGGATGGAAAAGCTTACTTCAAGGTCGATCAGGTGAACATCGAATTATACACAGATCTGAAGGATCCGGAAACAGAGAAAGAAGGGCAGGAGGCCAAAAAACCGGACGCGGCAAAGATCATTGCAGGCATACTCGCCTTCGTCATCTGCTGCGCCTTCGGAAGCTCGGACAGCTTCGCCTTCTGGGAGGAGGACCTGACATTCGAGGGCGAATCGGTCTACAATTACCTGCAGGTGCGCGAGGACGCTGGCAGCGTCTACCTGTCCACGAACGTGCTCTTCGGAGTGCAGTCCGTGTACATGAAGAACGGCGGCCTTACAGGCATGTACTACGATTACGCCATGGCCGCGCCGATAATGGCTGGCATAAATACAGGCAGCTTCACGGAAGCGGAGCCTTTCCGCATACTCATACTCGGCAACGGCAGCGGCACCTTCGCGACTCAGTGTCAGCGCTATTTCAGCGAAGGGCTCTTTGCGGTCCCGCTCGTCATAGACGCCGTGGAGATAGACCAGGACATAACGGACCCTGCGGAAAAGTACTTCGACCTTCCGGACAAGGTGAACGTATACACCTACGACGGACGGGCCTTCCTGAACGTCTGCAAAGACAAATACGACGTCATCATGGTGGACGCCTATCAGGACATAACTATACCTTTCCAGATGTCCTCGCTGGAGTTCTTCACTCTGGTGAAGGAGCATCTGGCGGACGACGGCGTTATGGTCGTCAACCTCAACATGCGCGGCGGGGAGAACGCCATGAACACCCACATCGCGGACACCATAGGCGCCTGCTTTGAGCAGGTATGGACCGTCGACGTGGACTATACCACCAACAGAGAGCTCTTCGCGTCGGACTCGCCGGAAATGACGGACACATTCAGAAAAGGCTGCGAAGGCTACTGCATCAGCAGCTTCTCCACGGACAGGGACCTGTATCTGTTCATGCAGCGCGCGGAGAAGGGCCTGAAACAGTACACCCCCGGCAGCATGATCATGACAGACGACCAGGCTCCGGTGGAGCTTTTATCGATGAAAGCTATAGACGGCATCATCTACGATGAAGTCGCTTACTTTAAGGATATATACAAAGAACAGGGAATGAAGGGCGTCATAGACGCGCTCAAATAAGGAGGAACAAATGGAACTTAAAGTCGGAAGCAAGGTGTGCGGATTCACAGTCACACGCATCAGGGAAGAGAAGGAGATCTCCGGCAGGCTCGTCGAGATGACCCACGACCACAGCGGGGCAGGCCTCGTATGGGTGGACAACGGGGACGTCAACAAGCTCTTCTCGATAACATTCAGGACTTACCCCGAAAACAGCACAGGCGTGCCCCACATCCTTGAGCACTCCGTGCTCTGCGGTTCGGACAAATACCCGGTAAAGGAGCCGTTCGTGGACCTTCTTAAGAGCTCCATGAACACCTTCCTCAACGCGATGACCTTCCAGGACAAGACCATGTACCCGGTCTCAAGCCGCAACGAGAAGGACTTTCTTAACCTCACGAGCGTCTATCTTGACGCGGTCTTCGCCCCGGCAATACTCAAAAACCCCAACATCTTCTATCAGGAAGGCTGGCACATAGAGCAGGGCGAGGACGGCAAGCTCAGCTACAAGGGCGTCGTCTTCAACGAGATGAAGGGCGCTCTGTCCGACGTGGACGATTTCCTCACCGAGGAGATGATAAGCCTCGTCTACCCGGACAACTGCTACGGCGTCAATTCCGGCGGCGACCCTGCCGTCATCCCGACGCTCACCTACGAAGAATTCATAAATACCTACAAGAGGTTCTACCACCCCTCGAACTCGCTCGTGTTCCTGGACGGCGCTGTGCCTCTTGAGAAGACTCTTACAATGATAGACGGCTACCTCTCGAATTGCGGGAAGCTGACCGATCTTCCCTGCTTTGAGTACCAGAAGCCCAGGGCTGCCGAAAGGACCGTCGACTATGCTCTGGCCGAGAGCGAGGAGCTTCAGGACAAGGGCAGGCTGATGGCAGGCAAGATCTTCGCCAGCTGCGAGGATCCCGTAAAGTCCATGGCCGCCGCCGTGATGTTCAACGCGCTCACCGATTCCAACGACTAGCCGCTTAAAAAGGCGGTGCTGGATTCCGGGCTTGCTCAGGACATGAGCGTGGACGTCATCGACGATATCCCGCAGGTCTTCTACCAGATGCAGTTCAAAAACGTGAAGGACGGCGCGGATGAGGAGCTCTGGAAGCTCGTCACGGACACCTGCGCGGGCCTTTGCGAGGCAGGCATTGACAGGAAGGCTCTGACCGCCGCGATCAACCGCAGCGAGTTTAATTTCAAGTCTCCGCAGGAGCCCGCGGGCCTTATCAGATGCATCAAATCCATGGTCACCTGGCTGCACGGCCTCGATCCCATGACCTACCTTGCGGTGGACGGCATATACGCGCAGCTTCGCGAAAAGCTCTCCGGCCGCTACTATGAAGAGCTTCTGGCAGAGCTCATGGGCAGCGAAAACCTGTGCCTGCTCCACGCCAGGGCTTCCCACACCGCGGCTGCCGAAAAGGACGCGAAGGAGGCCGAAAAGCTGGCTGCGATCAAGGCTTCCTGGACCGAAGCCGACGCGGCTGCCAACAAGGAGCTCAACGAAAAGCTCCTGGCCTGGCAGCAGACCGAGGACAGCCCGCAGGCCAAGGCCAAGCTCCCGACGCTTCCTATCTCCGAGGTCTCCACGGAGCCTCAGTGGGACGACACGAGGATCACTGCCGAGAACGGTGTCACCGTGCTCTACCACCCGGTGCCCAGCCACGGCATAGTGAACTTCAACCTGTACTTCTCGCTCGGGGCAAGGCCGCTTTCCGAGCTGACAAGGCTCGCTTCGCTTTCGAGCCTTCTCGGAGAGCTTCCCACAAAGTATCACAGCAGTGTCCAGCTCGCTCAGGAGGTCAAGACCTACATCGGGTCCCTGAGCTTTAAGGTGAGCTCCTTCGGAAGAAAGGACGAGCCGGGCGAGGCCGCTCCGATGCTCGTGGTATCCGCCAGCGTTCTTGAGGAGAACCTCGAGAAGGCCAACGAGATCATTTCCGAGATACTGCTGTTCACAAGGTTCGACGATCACGAAAAGATAAAGAACATACTGCTCCAGGCAGACCTGATGTCCAGGCAGATGGTAGTCGGCGCAGGCCACGCTTACGCAAGGATCATCGCCGGCGCCGCATACACCGCGGAAGCTGCGGTGGCAGAAGCTGTCACAGGCAACAGCTACCTGTCGTGGCTGCACAAGATGGTATCTGAATTCGACGGCCGAGTCTCGGTCTACACTAAGCTGCTCGAGGATGCTCTGGGCGAGGCATGCTGCAGGGAGAGGCTCCTGGCAAGCGTCACCGCCACCGAGTACGTATCCCTCTCCGGCCTGTTCGGGCACCTCCCGAAGGGCAGCAGCGGCATTGCGTCCGGCGCTTACACCAGCACGCTCCCCGCGAAAGCCGGTACAAAGATCCCGGCCCAGATAGGCTTCTCGTCCCAGGCCTTCCACCTCTCGCAGCTTTCGGAAGCTTACGACGGCAGCCTCGCGGTCGCGAGCAACATACTTTCCTTCGACTATCTGTGGAACAAGGTAAGGGTGCAGGGCGGAGCTTACGGAACAGGCTTCAGAGCGGACCAGACCGGCTTCGTCATGACCTATTCCTACAGGGATCCGACTCCGGCAAGGTCCGTGGGCATCAACAAGGAGCTGGGCGACTACCTCAGGAAGCTCAGCGACGAGAAGGCGCCTCTGGACAACTTCATCATAGCGTCCATAGCCGCCACAGAGCCTCTGCTCTCGCCGGCGATGAGGGGCGTCCTTGCCGATAAGCTGTGGATGACCGGCTTCAGCTACGACAGCGTGAAGCTGCGCTGGTGCGCATGGATCGCTGATCAGATGGCTGAAAAGGGCCGCCTGTGCGCAGTGGGTCCTGAAGACAAGCTCGCCGAGTTCGAAGGCCTCGAACTGCTTGATTATTAACGGATCACCCCCCTTTGCTGCATAAAGGAGAGCAGTATGGAGACTGTAAAAAAATACCTTAAGGAAATATTCATCGACGGCCTTTCCGGCATGGCGTCCGGACTGTTCGCGACGCTGATCATAGGCACCATCATCAAGCAGGTGGGCGCGCTGATCCCCGGGACCATAGGGCAGTTCCTGGTCATCATGGGCGGCATAGCCTCCGCCATGACAGGCGCAGGAATAGGTCTTGGCACGGCGAACAAGCTCGGCGCGGATCCTCTCGTGAAGGTCTCGGCTGTGACGGCCGGCATGATAGGCGCTTTCGCCACGAAGATCACCGCGGGCACCGTCGTAAACGGTTCCGTCGTGACACTGGCCGGCCCCGGAGAACCTCTGGGAGCCTTCATCGCGGCTATAGTCTGCATCTACATAGGCCGCCTCGTTTCGGGCAAGACCAAGGTAGACATACTCGTAACGCCCTTCGTGTGCATAGTCTGCGGAGCGGCTATCGGCCTGGTGCTCGGACCGCCGATCTCGGCCTTCATGAGCTGGCTGGGCG
>CAMYWZ010000113.1 GCA_947302945.1 uncultured Bacillota bacterium | reverse complement strand
CGCTTTTCTGACCTTCTGCGAAAAGGACCTCATCGTCGCCCCCGGCGACCTCATCGTAAAGTGACATATCCTGAATAACTCAAAAAACACAAAAGCCGGAAGCATTGCCTCCGGCTTTTTGATCGTCTGACGATATTAGTCGGTGTACTTGTTGTGGATGTTGGCCTCGTAGGTACCAGCCATCATGACCGGCTTGAGCGGATATCTTGCGGCATCCAGCTGCTCCTGAGTGAAGCCGAACTTCTCGGTGTTGTACTCGTCGATGGCCTGCCACAGTCCTTCGTAAGCGCCGATGAAGAGCGATCCCGGACCTCCCTGGGTGATGCAGGGGATGTAGCCTTCCTTGGTGCCGACGGACTCGATGGAGTTCCTGGCTGCCTTTACGCAGTCTTCCTGAGTGGCCTGGACGAAGTCTACGAACTTGTTGTCGATGTCGCCCATGAAGGTGATCTGCTTGCCGTACTTCTTTACGAGTTCGGGAACGTTGTTGGTGTGCATCGGTCCCTGCCATACGTCTATGCCCATCTCGATCATTTCGGGTACGATGTTGGCGCCGTAGCTGTCGGAGTGGTGTACGATGATCTCTACGCCGTGATCGTGATAGTATCCGTAGATCTGCTTGTAGGGTTCAAGGAAGTAGTCGTCGAACATTTCCGGACGGAGGAAGGAGTTGGTCTCGCTGCCCCAGTCGTCGTGGTGGAGCATGGCATCCGGATGGAGCTTTTCGCAGATGAGCCTTGCGTATTCAAGTTCCCACTCGGTGATGTACTTGATGAGCTCGGACATTTCGTCCTCGTTGATCATGTAGTAAAGGAGAGCTTCGTCTATGGAGCAGAGGTGGTGGGTCTGCTCGAAGATTCCGGGAGCGATGAAGGTGCAGGCGTAGGCCTTGGTGCGGTCTACTGCATCATACATTGCCTTGACCTTGTCCCACTCTTCCTGCGGCCAGTCGAACTTGGGTGCCTTTACGTAGTCTTTCCAGTTCTCGATGTCCTTTACGACGATCTTCTCCGGGGTGTGTACGGGGAAGCCTGCAGGGACGTTGAGAGGATAGGAATAAGTGACGCCCCATGCATTGACCATATCCGGCTCGCCTCTCTTGGGGCGGGGGTTATGGAACGAGAGCGGGGTGATCAGGAGCTTGAGCGCTTCGTACTGGTTGACGTAGCGGTCCGGACCTTCGTTCTTTATGCATCTGCGCATATTCTCTCTTGCTGTGAACATATGATATGATTCCTTTCTGCGCTTTGCGGCGCGTTCTGTACCATTATGGTTACTCTACACTTATATTTTATTATTCCAGCGCGTTTTGGGCAAGGGTTATTATTATGAAAATTTAATACTTAAGCTCAAAACAGTACAAAATAATAATATAAAATTACATTGTTATTATACTATCAAAGCGCGTTTATTACAAGTATAAAAAAGCCTGCGAAATGATACAGTTTCTTGCATTGCGAGTTTTTTTGAGTTATACTGATAGCCAAATTGCGGCCGAAGAAAGACGAGCCGCGGAAAAAGGAGGAAAGACATGGTCGATCTTAGAGAAGTTTTTAAAGATCCGTCAAAGTTTGCGGGTCCCATTGAAGTTGAGGGCTGGATAAGGAATAACCGCGGCTCCAATAAGTTCGGGTTCATAGAGCTGAACGACGGCACTTATTTTAAGTCGGTCCAGGTCGTTTACGAGGAGGAGTTCATCGCCAACTTCAAGGAGGTTGCTGCTCTCCCGCTCTCCACCGCGCTCTCTGTAAAAGGCGAGCTGGTCCTTACCCCCGAGGCAAAGCAGCCGTTCGAGATCAAGGCAAAAGAGATAAAGGTGGAGGCTCCTTCCGATCCGGATTATCCCATCCAGAACAAGCGCCACACCATGGAATATCTGCGCACCCAGCAGCACCTCAGGCCGCGCACCAACAAGTTCTCGGCAGTGTTCAGGGTAAGGAGCGTCGCGGCTTACGCCATCCACAAGTTCTTCCAGGAGAAGGGCTTCGTGTACGCGCATCCGCCCATCATCACCGCGTCGGATGCTGAAGGCGCCGGCGAAATGTTCCACGTCACCAGCTTCGATCTGGCGAACGTCCCCAAAAACGAGGACGGCAGCGTGGACTACACAAAGGACTTCTTCTGCAAGTCCGCCAACCTCACCGTTTCCGGACAGCTGGAGGCGGAGATCTTCGCGCTCGCTTTCAAGAACACCTACACCTTCGGGCCCACCTTCAGGGCCGAGAATTCCAACACCGCGCGCCACGCCAGCGAATTCTGGATGATAGAGCCGGAGATGGCCTTCGCGGACCTTAAGGACGACATGGACATCATCGAGGAGATGGTCAAGTACATCATAAGCTACGTCCTTCAGGAATGCCCGGCGGAGATGGAGTTCTTCAACGCCTACGTGGACAAGGGGCTCCTTGAGAGGCTCCACAACGTAGTCAGCAGAGATTTCGTGCGCCTTCCCTACACGGAAGCTATAGAGCTCCTTAAAAAGGCCAAGAAGAAGTTCGAGTACCCGGTCACCGGCTGGGGCATGGATCTTCAGTCGGAGCACGAGCGCTACATCACCGAGGAAGTCTTCAAAAAGCCGGTATTCCTCACGGATTACCCCAAGGAGATCAAGGCCTTCTACATGCGCCTCAACGACGACGGAAAGACCGTCGCAGCCTGCGACCTTCTGGTCCCCGGCATTGGCGAGATAGTCGGCGGCTCCCAGAGGGAGGAACGCTACGACGTCCTTAAAGGCATAATAAAAGACCTCGGCATGGACGAGGCCAATTACTGGTGGTATCTGGAGCTCAGGAAGTACGGCGGAGTTACTCACAGCGGCTTCGGTCTGGGCTTCGAGCGCATGATCATGTACCTTACCGGTGTCGACAACATACGCGACGTCCTGCCGTTCCCCAGAACGCCCAGAAGCGCGGACTTCTGATCACCCTGGTTCACTCACCCTGCCCCCCTTCACGGGGGGCTTTTTCGTCCGGGATAAAGAGGGTGACTGTCGTTCCTTTTCCGGGCTCGGATTCTATTTTCAGGCTTCCGCTGCAGACGAGCAGCAGCCTCTGTTTGATGCTTGCGAGAGCTACGCGAGGGGTGCCCTTGCTTTCCGTGGAGAAGCCGGGGCCGTCGTCCGTTACTGTGACTTCGCTGCCGCCTTCGACTTTCTTCGTTTTTACGAGGACGTGAAGGGGCTTGGCCTCCGGGTCTATTCCGTGCTTTACGCAGTTTTCGACAAGAGGCTGCAGCGTAAGGGGCGGCAGGCGGAAGAGTATGTGCGGTGTGTCGTACTCAACAAAGAGCTGGTTCTCGAAACGCACCTGCTCCACTGCAAGGTAGGCCTTGATGTGCTCCAGCTCTTCGGTGAAGGGTATGGTCTTTTCCTGGGTCATGGCCGTCATGTTGCGCCTGAGGTAGTTCGTGAAATCGAAGATTACCTGCTGGGCCTTCTCCGGGTCCTGGCCGATCAGGTAGTAGATGCTTGTGAGAACGTTGTAGATGAAGTGCGGACGCATCTGCAGGACAGCGATGTTCGCGCTCTTTCGGACGCTGTCCTCCCTTTCTTTTTTATAGATCGAGATCTGGTCGCTTACAGCGGAAAGGAAGAGCATGGTTGCCGCGAGCGCGGTCGTGAATACCGCTAGTATCAGGCCGTAGAAGAGCAGTTGTACGACGAGCGCGATGACGGGAGCTGCAATTACGGCGAGGAAAGACAGATATCTTACCTTGGACAGTTTTTTCCTCAGCACGACGGCGGTGACAAGATCTATGAGCAGTATCAGGAACAGCGGCACGAGCAGGACAGGGTAATAAGGCCCTCTGTGATAAGCGTTGTCAGCGGATATGTAATATATCGTCGTTGAGAACTGGGTATATATAAGAATGACCATGTATATCGCCCACAGTATGCCGATGATGATCATCAGCGGGGACTTTGACGCATCTTTTCCGCAGGAAGTGAGCATATACGCGGATACCAGGAGCATGAGCACGGAAGCCGCGGCGGATTCTATGAATATGAAGATCTGTGTATAGATGGGGTTGTCCATGAAATTCTCGGCCAGAAGGCCTGCGAAGTTGGACGCGGAATAAAGCACGAGTATGGAGAATATGAGCAGGAAATAATCCTTTGCGGATCTGTATATGTCCTTGGCGAGGATGATCACCAGAAACTCGGTGATCATGAGCGTCAGGGAAGCGAGGCTCAGCGCTATGTTGAAGATCAGCGTGATGTCGACCATGCTCAGGCCTTCCTTTCAGGCATGGGGTAGCGCAGAAGCTCCAGCTGCCTTGCGACGTCTGCTGCGGAAAGGGGTTTTACCATGAAGCCGCAGGCCCCTGTGGACCATGCGTCCAGGGAGTAGTCCTTATAAGCGGTGAGGAACACTACGTCCGTGTCCGGGGATATCTCCAGTATGCGGCGGCAGAGGTCCAGACCATTGGTCTTGCCCATTTCGATGTCCAGGAACACCAGCTTGACAGTTTCGGATTTGATGTATGCCAGCGCTTCCGAGGATCTGGAAAAGCCTTTGACCTCGGACTTGGGGAAAAGCTTTTTCAGTATGGCAAGCTCTCCTTTGAGCACTATCATTTCGTCGTCTATGACAGCGACCCTGTCGGGAAGGGATTTCTTTTCGACAGGAAGATCTATGAGTTCTGCCACGCCTACCTGAAGAGCGCTTGCAAGCGCAGCGATCATCTGAAGGTCCGGCATGCGCTCGCCGGTCTCCCAGCGGGTTATGGTGGGCTGGGAAACGAATATCATATCAGCGAGCTGGCGCGTGGACAGGCCTTTGTCCGTGCGCAGCTTCTTGATCTTTGCTCCTATTCCT
>CAMYWZ010000112.1 GCA_947302945.1 uncultured Bacillota bacterium | reverse complement strand
GGGTGGAGGCCTCGAAGAGGTCCAGCCCGCCGAACATCAGGAAGACGATCTCAAGGAGCGTCATGCCTATGTAGATGGTGTAGAGCTTCCTTGCGGTGTCGTTGGTGGTGAAACTGATCTTGTCCATGGTCGGACCGGTAGTCTCGGCCCTCATGATCTTCTGGCCGCCTATGCCCAGCATGGGAAGGAGCGCTATGGTAAGCACCAGCACGCCCATGCCGCCCAGCCAGTGGGTGAAGCTGCGCCAGAACAGTATGCCTTTGGAAAGGCCTTCGATATCAGTTACTATGGTGGACCCGGTGGTGGTGAAACCCGAAGCGGTCTCGAAGAACGCGTCGAAGAAGTTCGGGATGGATCCGGAGATAACGAAGGGAAGAGCGCCTAGAGCGGACATGGCTATCCACGCGCAGGCGACGATGAAGAAGCCGTCGCGCATGCGCAGGACGGTATTGTCTTCCTTAGGCGTGAGTTTGATGACGAGAAGGCCGGCTGCTATCATGGGTACGGCGCATACCAAAAATGCGAAGACTACCGAAGTCTCTTTGTATATGAGCGCCACGGCTGCCGGAAGGAGCATGGAAGCTCCGACCACCGCCATTACCGCGCAGAGTATTTTTGCTATGGGCCTTCTGTTCAGAAGCATGATCGTTCGTTAATATCTAATGCGGCCAGGGCCGCAGCGCGTTACATTTTGGTGGATCTTCCCTTTGAGAGCAGGCTCTCGAGCTCTCCTGCCGAAGACAGCATGGAAAGGATCAGGACCTTGTCTCCCGGGGCTATCTGCGTGCTGCCGTTGGGGACCATGGCCACGCCGTCTCTTTCGATGGCTGCGAAAAGCACGCCTTCGGGGATGACAAGCTCGGAAAGCGTCTTTTCGGTCATGGGCATGTCCGCCGTAGCCATGATCTCCCTGAATTCAGCCTGTCCGTTGATGACTTGCGAGAAGAGGACGACTCCGTCCTTTCTTATCATGTGCAGGATCTCCGCGGCGCAGATGTCGAGCGGATTGATTATCATGATGTTGCCAAGCGACGACGTGAGCGAATCGTAGCTCTTGCGGCTGATCTTGGCGACTATCTTGGGTACGTTGTTCTGCTTGGCTATCATGGAGAGGAGTAGGTTTTCCTCGTCAAAGCCGGTAAGGGCGATGAAGGCGTCCATGCCCTGGAGGTTCTCCTCGCGCAGAAGGGTGGTGTCTGTGGCATCCGCGTTGAGGACCAGGACTCTTGAAAGCTCCGAGGACAGGTACTCGCAGCGCTCTCTTGAGAGTTCCAGTATCTTTATCGACGCGCCGTAGTCTATGAGCTGTTTTGCAAGGAAGTAGCCGGTGTTGCCGCCTCCTGCTATCATGATGCGGCCGAGCTTTTTCTCTGACTTGCTTTCCTGGACGCGGCTCTGGAGGGCGTCTATATTGGACTGGAGACCTATGGTGTAGATGAAGTCATCGCTGTGGATTAAGGAGTAGCCGTTGGGGATGAGGACCTTGCCTTCCCTTGAAATGGCTGCGATCAGGAGGCCTTCCATGTGGTCTTTGGCGTCGCGGAGCTGGCGGTTTACGATCTCGGGCATCTTGTCGGCCCTGAATTCGAGCACGCCTACGCCGTCCTTGGAGAGCTTGCCCCCGCTGATTGCGTATTCCTGGGTGACGAATTTGAATATCTCATCGGCACAGGCTTTGTCGGGGTTGATGATGAAGTCTATGCCCATGCTGTCCTTGATGAATTCGAGCTGCTCCACGTGCTCCGGGGCGCGGACTCTTGCTATCGTGGTCTTGCATCCGAGCTTTTTGGCGAAGGCGCAGACGAGGATGTTCTTTTCGTCGTTGTCCGTGGTGGAGATGAGAACGTCGTACTCGTTTATGCGCATGTCTTTGAGGACGTCTGTCTGCTTCGCGTCTGCGGTTATGGTGAATACGTCGAGACTCTGGCTGATGTTCTGGGAACGCTCTTCGCTGCTGTCGAGGAGGGTGATCTCATGGCCGCCGCCTATGAGGGCCTCCGCTATGGCCGTACCGAGCTTGCCTGCTCCGACTATCGCTATTTTCATACTTTTGTCCTCCTGCCTTGGAAGTATACATTGTAGTATACCATAAAAGGCGGGAATGTGGTATACTAAAAAGAAACAGCACGGGCTTTCAGCGTCCGTGCGGCATTTTGAGGTAAGGATGAGCAAACCGGTAGTAGCCGTGGTAGGGCGCCCTAATGTGGGCAAATCCACGTTTTTCAATAAAATAGTCGGGTCCAGGGTCTCCATAGTCCAGGACACCCCCGGAGTCACAAGGGACAGGATCATCGCGGAAGCGGAATGGACAGGAAAGCAGTTCCTTCTGATCGACACGGGCGGAATAGAGCCGGAAAACAAGGAGATCATCCCGTCGCAGATGCGCGCCCAGGCTGAGATAGCCATGGACATGGCGGACGTCATACTTTTCATGGTGGACGGGCGCGGCGGTCTTACGGCAGCCGACAGGGAAGTCGGAGAGCTTCTCCGCAGAAAGAACAAGGACGTCATACTTGTTGCCAACAAGATAGACGGGAAGAGCCTTCCGGACGGTTTTTACGATTTCTACGAGCTGGGGCTCGGAGAGCCTTTTGCCGTGTCTTCCGCAAACCAGCTGGGTCTCGGGGACCTTCTGGACGAGATCGTCTCCCGCATCCCGGACGAAGCTTTTGAGGAAGATGATGACGAAGACATAAAGATAGCGATAATAGGCCGCCCGAACGTGGGAAAGTCCTCTCTTGTCAACGCATTCCTGGGCGAGGAGAGGGTCATAGTCTCCGACATCGCAGGCACCACGCGCGATTCCATCGATACGCCCTTCGAAAAGGACGGGCAGAAGTACACGCTCATAGACACCGCCGGCATCAGGCGCCGCAGCAAGGTAACGGACGAGGTGGAAAAGTACTCCGTCATACGCGCCATGGCCGCCATCGAACGCTGCGACGTGGCGATCATGGTCATCGATGCCACGGAAGGACTGGCGGACCAGGACAAGCGCATCGCGGGCCTTGCCCATGAGGCGGGCAAAGGCATCATAGTCGTCGTCAACAAGTGGGACCTCGTCGAGAAAGAGACCAACACCATGCGCGACATGGAGCGGAACATCAGAGGCCAGCTTCAGTTCATGAGCTACGCCCCGGTCATGTTCACGTCTGCCGTGAAGGGCCAGAGGCTGCTTCCTGTCATAGACGCCGCAAGGTCCGTGGCTGAAAACCGCGCCATGAGGGTAGGCACAGGCCAGCTCAACAGCCTCATCGCGGACGCTGTAATGATGAACCCCACGCCTGTGGACAAAGGCAAGCGCCTCAAGATATACTACGCCGCGCAGATAGGCATAAAGCCGCCGCTCTTCAGCTTCCAGGTCAACGACCGCGAGCTGATGCACTTCTCCTACGCGCGCTACCTTGAGAACAAGATACGCGAGGCCTACGGCTTTGCCGGCACCTCGATAAAGTTCGTCTTCCGCGAAAAGGCCGACAAGGATCAATGAAGACTTATCATATTGTTACATTCGGCTGCCAGATGAACGAGCGGGATTCGGAAACGCTCGCCGGCATGCTCGAGGATATGGGATACGGATACTGCCCTCAGTTCAAGGAGGCTGACGTTTGCGTGCTCAACACCTGCTCCGTGCGAGAGAACGCGGACAAGCGATTCTACGGCGTTTTAGGGCAGCTTAAAAACCCTCACGAGCAAAACCCCGGCAGGATAGTCTGCGTCTGCGGGTGCATGATGCAGCAGCAGATCCACATAGACAAGCTCAAAGCCAAATACCCCTGGGTCGATCTGGTCTTCGGAACTCACAACCTGCATGATTTTCCGAGGCTTTTCAGGAACGCGGCCGATCAGCACGAAAAGATCGTGGAAGTCTGGAAGGACGGAGAGCCCATAGCGGAAGGACTTCCGGCAAAGAGGGAATACCCCTTCAAAGCCTACGTAAGTATAATGCAGGGCTGCAACAACTTCTGCACCTACTGCATCGTGCCTTATACAAGAGGCCGGGAACGCAGCAGGGCACCGGAAAAGGTGCTTGAAGAGGTCAGATGCCTTGCAGCGGCAGGCACCAAAGAGATAATGCTCCTCGGGCAGAACGTCAACTCCTACGCAGGCATCTCGGACGGCTCGGAAGGCAGTCCCTTCAGCGGAAAGACCGGCTTCGCGCAGCTGCTTAAAGAAATAGACAAGGTCGAAGGCATAGAGCGCATACGCTTCATGACCTCGCACCCCAAAGACATATCTGACGATATTATAGAGTGCTTCGGGAGCCTGCAGCATCTGTGCAGGCAGATACATCTTCCTGTACAGGCGGGCTCGGACAGGGTCCTCAAGCGCATGAACCGCCACTATGACAGCGCTCATTACCTGTCGATAGTGGAAAAACTCAGGAAGGCGTGCCCGGATATAGCCATATCCACGGACATAATAGTCGGATTTCCCGGAGAAACAGAAGAGGATTTTATGTCAACTCTCGACCTTGTCAGGAAAGTCCGCTACGATTCGGCCTTCACCTTCATCTATTCCGTAAGGCACGGCACCCCGGCGGAAAAGTACGAAGACCAGGTCCCGGAAGAGGTAAAGCACGAGCGCTTCAACCGCCTCGTGGAGGAGATACACCGCATACAGGAAGAGAAGTCCGCGGCATTTCAGGACGCAGTTCTTCCGGTCCTTGTAGAAGGGCCCAGCAAGACGGACGATAAAATACTCACAGGACGCACAGAATCCAATAAAACAGTAGATTTCCCGGGCGACCAGTCGCTCATAGGCAAAATAGTACCCGTAAGGATAGTGAAAGCACAGACTTTCAGCCTTTACGGAAAGCTCATATAAAG
>CAMYWZ010000111.1 GCA_947302945.1 uncultured Bacillota bacterium | reverse complement strand
AAAGAGCTTCGTTCCCGGGCCTGCCAACCGCCTCGACAGGAACACCACAGGCATAGTGGTCTTCGGCAAGAACGCCCCCGCCCAAAGGGAGCTCGCGCGCATGTTCCGCGAGGACGGCTGCGTCTCGAAGTCCTACTACACCATAGCCTGCGGAGCCCTCTCCGAAGAGCAGCACCTTAAAGGAAAGCTCCTCAAGGACGAAGCGAAGAACGTCTGCAAAGTCCTCCCCCTGGATGACGAACGCGGCAAATACATAGAGACCATAGTCAGGCCCGTCTGCCGCAGCAAAGGAGCCTTCGGCAAAGGCAGAAACTCCCGCGGCTACACCCTGTGCGACGTAGAACTCGTCACCGGCCGCAGCCACCAGATCAGGGCACACCTCGCAAGCATAGGCCACCCGCTCGCGGGCGACACCAAATACGGAGGCCGCAGCTTCTCCTTCGCGGAAAGCTTTCTCCCCGGCAGCACCACCCAGGCCCTGCATGCATATACAATACTGTTTTCGGAGCCTCAGGGATGTCTGGAATACCTCAAGGGACAGAGCTTCAAAGCCCCGCTCCCTGCCGGCTGGGACGGTCTTATAGAAGAAATATTCGGAAAGGTCACCATTTGACGATGAGCGATCAGGAAACACTCGCAACAACTGAACAGAATACAGCTGCTGAAGCGGAAACGGTAAACGCAGCTGCTGAAACTCCCGCAGAGCCTCAGACCGCCGCTCCCGCAAAAGGCAAAAAGGCAAAACAGCCGAAAAAGCCCATGACGGAGGAGGAGAAAAAGGAAAACCTCAAGGAGTGGATCAAAGACCTCGGCACCGCCGTGATCATTGCGCTGATATTCCTGCAGTTCATCCAGCCCACCCTGGTCCGCGAGCATTCCATGGAATACACGCTCTACCAGAACGACTACCTCATAGTCAGCCGCAGACACTACACCTGGCTCGGAAACGACATGGAGCGCGGCGACATCATCATCTTCGACAGCGATCTTACCACCAGCCTCGGCTTTAAGAAGATGCTCGTCAAGAGGATCATAGGTATACCCGGAGACACGGTCGAAATACGCGGCGGCAGCGTCTATGTCAACGGCATGGAGGCCGACCAGTCGTTCACCAAGGACGGCTACACCTCAGGCACGATGTCTCAGGTCACCGTCCCGGAAGGCTGCGTCTTCGTCCTCGGCGACAACCGCCAGAACAGCACGGACAGCCGCAGCTCAGCCGTAGGCTTCGTGCCTATCAGCAAGATACGGGGCAAGGTCCTGGTAAGGCTCTTCCCCATAAACCGCTTCGGAGGGGTCGACTGACCATGGCGGAAAGGAAGCTCATAACAAGCAACAAGAAGGCCCGCCACGACTACTTTGTCGAAGAGGAGTACGAGGCTGGCCTGGTCCTCACGGGCACGGAGATCAAGTCCATACGCGCCGGCGGCGCCAACCTCCGCGATTCTTTCGCCAAGGTGGAAAACGGCGAGGTCTTCGTGTATAATATGAACATCTCTCCCTACGACAAGGGCAACCGCTACAACACGGATCCCAAAAGGCCCAAGAAGCTGCTGCTCCACAAGAAGGAGATCAGGAAGCTCATCGGCTATATCAGCAGGGACGGGCTCACACTGGTGCCTCTGGACGTCTATCTGGACACCCGGGGCAGAGCCAAGATGACCCTGGCCGTCGCCAGAGGCAAAAAGCTCTACGACAAGCGCGAAGACATAGCCAGGCGCGACGCGGCCCGCGACATGGACCGCAGGATCAAAGACAGGCAGGCGTAGCCGCCTTTATATATGATGTGCGCCGCAATGGCGCATCATCCGGCTTTTCCCGGGGGCGTAAAGGTTTCGACGGGGGCAGTGAAGCCGGGTAAGCGAGCCGGAGTCGGCCAGGTCTCCGTTAAAAATGGCCCGTTTAAAATAAACGCTAAAAGAACAACCAATTTCGCACTCGCAGCATAGTCTGCCACCGCGCGTCGGCCTTTTGTCACCTGCAGCTTAAGGACCCGGCGTCGACATGCAGGAAACCTTCCTTAAAGTTCCCGGTATAAGGGAGGGCTCACGGGATAGGATGAGGCGCGTCGTGCCGGCGGGCCGCGCATCTTCCGAAACTTAAACTACCGGCTGCGCTCGGAGAAAGCCCCGTGGATGTGCTTTCGGACGTGGGTTCGATTCCCACCGTCTCCACCACAAAACCGGCCTGATCGTACATGGTCAGGCCGGTATTACAAGCGCGGTAAAAGATATACATGAAGAACGACTACATCAAGACATTACACAAGAATTATCAGAGCGCGATCAATTCCTTCAGGCAGGACTTTCCCGACAAAGGGCTGATCAATTTCGGGAGCGTCGACGAGTATCTGCGCTCGTGCGCCCTTATGATCTGGTCGAAAGGCAACGTGGACGCGGCGGACTGCAAGGCCGTCCTCAACGAGATCTACTCGTCCTCGGCGAACCGCAGGACCTACACCAATTACGATGTCACGAAAGCCATAGACTTCCACCGCAACCACAACCAGAGCGCTTCCGTGCCGGAGTTCTTCATAAAGCTGGTCAAGTTCGACGCCGCGCACAGGACGTGCTACAGCCGCGCCCTGGCCGAGATCTTCGAGGTGCTCTTCATCCAGTTCGCCGTAATAGACGAGCGCATGGAGTACGCGGAGGCATCGCAGGTCACCGAGCTCTACGAAAAACTCATATACCACTGCAATCTCAACAACATCGCCGCGCGCAACACCAAGAAGATGGATCCGTACACCCTTGTCAGGGACATGAATATCGCTTCGGAGCCCATCGATGACGGCCCGATACAGATCGGCGCCGAAGGCAAGGACCCCGAGTCGATAAAAGAGCTCGACGAGCTCGTCGGTCTTGAGAACGTAAAAACGGAGATCCGCAGCATCGTCAACTTCGCCAAAATACAGGCCATACGCAAAAGGCGTGGCCTTAAGGCCTTCCCGATCTCCTACCATCTGGTATTTATCGGCAACCCCGGCACCGGCAAGACCACGGTCGCAAGGATCGTAGCCAAGGTGTACAAAGAGCTTGGGCTGCTGTCCAAAGGCCACCTGGTCGAAGTGGACAGGAGCGGGCTGGTGGCAGGCTACGTCGGCCAGACCGCCATCAAGACGCAGGGCGTCATCACGAAAGCCATGGGCGGCATCCTCTTCATCGACGAAGCTTACATGCTCAGCAACGAGCGCGACGTCTTCGGCCAGGAGGCGATCGACACCCTCCTGAAGGCCATGGAGGACCACCGAGACGACCTCATCGTCATCGTGGCCGGCTACGAGTCCCTGATGAAGAAGTTCATAGAATCGAACCCCGGCCTGAAGTCCAGATTCAACAGGTTCATCCATTTCGACGACTACACCCCGTCGGAGCTGTACCAGATCTTCACCGGTCTGTGCGAGAAGAACCAGTACACACTGTCGGAGGAAGCGTCGGAGATCGTAAAAGAGTTCTTCTGCCGCGTCTACGAGGCCCGCACCGAGAGCTTCGGCAACGGCCGCGCCGTAAGGAACTGCTTCGAGAAGATGATCACGAACCAGGCCAACCGCATGGCCCGCTACGACGAAGCATCCATCGAGCAGATCCAGACCATAGAAGCGGAAGATCTGGCGTTTTTAGGGTGATTAGCGCGTTTGGACCCAATGCCCCTGTGCAAACTTTTGCACAGGGTTCTGTTGTATTATGGTACTGTAAGGCGGGGGAACGCGTCCCCGCAGAACAGGAGAACCGAAATGAAAGGCATCATCGGAATACTGGTATTGGTGTGGTTCCTCAGACTGCTCTTCAGCCCGGACAAAAAGGCTGCTGAAAGAAGAGACGATCACGAGCAGGAGTACTACAAAGACCTTTACAGGGACTACTACGGCAAGGATCCGGACCACAGGATCACCCGCTGGGAGATGGCCGAGCTCGACGAACTCGAAGACGAAGAGTACGAAGATGATCAGCACCCGTAAATGTCCCCTGCCGGGCGACCTTTCCGGAAAAACGTTATGTTAAACTCTGCTTGTAACAAGGAACACAGAGTTCAACAGGAGGTATGAAGAATGTACGGAGCAATTATAGGCGATATGGTAGGTTCCCCTTACGAGTTCGACAGGGGCGCGAAGACGAAGGACTTTCCGCTGTTCGACGAGGGAGCCAGGTTCACGGACGACAGCGTCATGACTATAGCCGTGGCGGAAGCACTCACAAACATAGAGGACTGGGGCGGCTTTATAGACCACAGGACCCCGGAGGAAATAAAGGAGGCACTTGTGGCCTCCATGAAAAAGTGGGGCAGGAAGTACCCTGCAGCCGGCTACGGCCAGCGCTTCTTCATGTGGCTGCACAGCAATGATCCCAAGCCCTACGGCAGCTACGGCAACGGGTCCGCCATGAGAGTGTCACCGGCCGGCTGGCTCTACGACAGCATGGAAAAGACCCGCCAGGTGGCGCGCCTTACGGCTGAAGTCACCCACAACCACCCCGAAGGCATCAAAGGCGCCGAGGCAACAGCCGCAGCCATCTTCCTGGCCAGGACCGGCAGCAGCAAGAAAGCCATAAAGAAATATATCGAAAAAGAGTTCGGCTACGATCTTTCAAGGACCTGCGACGAGATCCGTCCCGGCTACCATCACGTGGAGAGCTGCCAGGAGACCGTCCCTGAAGCCATAACAGCCTTTCTGGAGGGCAAAAACTTCGTGGACGTCATCCGCACAGCCGTCTCCCTTGGCGGCGACTGCGATACCCTGACCTGCATCGCCGGCAGCATCGCCGAAGCCCGCTGCAACATCCCGAACTCCATGATCTCCGAATGCAAAAACCGCCTCCCCGGCGACATGATCGAAGTCAT
>CAMYWZ010000110.1 GCA_947302945.1 uncultured Bacillota bacterium | reverse complement strand
GTTCCGGTAGCTATGACGACAGCGCGGCACTCGTAGTACGCGCCGGTCCTCAGAAGCACTCCGCGTACCCTGCCGTCCCCGTCAAAATCGATGTCGACGGCTTCGCCCTGCTTCATCAGGAGGTTTTCGGTGAGCTCGAGGGTCTTCTTCATCTCCTCGTGGTAGCGCCTCTTGTCCGCCTGCGCCCTTAAGGAATGCACAGCAGGACCCTTGGAAACGTTGAGCATCCTCGACTGGATGTAGGTCTTGTCTATATTGATACCCATCTGGCCGCCGAGAGCGTCTATCTCCCTTACGAGATGACCCTTGCCCGTGCCGCCGATGGCCGGATTGCAGAACATGTTGGCGACGGCTTCGAGGTTTATGGAAAGGAGCAGCGTCTTTTTACCCATCCTGGCCGCAGCAAGACCCGCCTCGCAGCCTGCGTGCCCGGCGCCTATGACTACTATATCGAATTTTCCGAGAGTGTACTGTTCCATCTTACGATCGGACCCCTTCTCCGGGCCCGGGATCCTTTACTTACCTAAACAGAAGCGGCTGAAGACCTCGGTCAGGACTTCGTCTCCGGCGGTCTCGCCTGTGATCTCTCCGAGAAGGTCGAACGCCGCCCGGATGTTGACCTCGATGAAGTCCATGGCCTCGCCGGCCTTTATCATGCCGCAGGCCTGCGCCAGCTCCTCATGTGCCTTTGTAAGAAGGGCAGCATGACGGGCGCTCGTAACGATCACGTCGTCCTCTTTCCTGACCCGGCCGCCGGTAACGAAGCTTTCGATGCGGTCCTCCAGCTCTTCAAGGCCTTCTCCGGTGCGGGCAGAGACAAAGACTGGGGACTCGCCCTCAGCCATATATTTTCTGAGGATCTCTTCCGTGACGCAGACGCCTTCGTCCGCTTGCCCGTTTACAAGATCCTGCTTGTTTGCGATCATTATAGCCGGCCTTCCGACAGCCATGCTGAGGAGCTCTGTGTCTTCCTCCTCAAGCGGCGCGGCTACATCCAGGACCAGCAGCAGAAGGTCCGCCTTGTTGAAAGCGTCCTTGCTTCTTTCTATTCCTATGCTCTCGACCTTGTCCTCCGACTCGTGTATGCCGGCCGTGTCGACAAAGCATATCGTAAGGCCGCGGAGGGAGATCTGCTCTTCGATCGTGTCCCTGGTGGTGCCAGGGATATCGGTGACGATGCTGCGGTCCGCCCTTAAAAGCATGTTCAGAACCGAGGATTTTCCGACGTTGGGCTTACCCACTATGGCGACCTTCAGGCCTTCCTTGATGATGCGGCCTTCCTCCGAAGAGCTCTGCAATTTCAATACTTCATCGTCTATCGACGATACACGATTTAGAAGCTTGCCGTACACGACCTGCTCTATATCCTCGTCCGGATAGTCCATATTTACGGTAAGCTGCACCAGCTCGCCCAGAAGCTCTTTTCTTATCGCTTTTACCTTTTCGGAGAGCGTGCCGGAATACTGCTGCCCGGCGCATTCGAAGCTCCTGCTGCTCCTGGCCTTGATCAGATCGATCACGGCTTCGGCCTGCGCAAGGTCCATCTTGCCGTTCATGAATGCCCGCTTGGTGAACTCTCCGCGCTCGGCAGGGACAGCGCCGCCGTCCAGGAAAGCCGCCAGTATCTTCTTGTACGATACCATGCTTCCGTGGCACTGCAGCTCCGCTACGTCCTCTCCGGTGTAGCTGTTCGGACCCGGCATGTACACCGCCAGGCAGTCGTCTATGAAGCTGCCCGCCGCGTCCACGGCGCTCCCGAAATACATGTGCCTCGGCTCGTACTCAAAAGCCGCGGCGTCCTCCGCCGTGCAGACCCTCGGAACGAACACCTTTCTGAGCACCTTAAGACTGTCAGGACCGCTCATCCTGACTATGCCTATCCCGGCCTCCCCGTATGCAGTTGAGATCGCAGCTATCGTAGTATCCATAAACTTCCGGGACGGTTCTCAGGTTCGCAAACTTAAGAACCGTCCCCCGGGTTCACAAAAGGAGCGGTCTCCCGCTCCTTACAGTTATTTCTTTGCGGGCTCGATGACGACCCTTCTGTGAGGCTCGCTGCCTTCGCTTCTGGTCGTTACCGAAGGAACCGTCTGAAGAGTGGTGTGTATGACCTTTCTCTCGTACGGGTTCATGGGCTCGAGCCTGACGCTCCTGCCGGTCTTTACGGCCTTTTCGGCAAGCCTGTAGGCCAGCTTTTCGAGGGTTGCCTCTCTCTTGGCCCTGTAGCCTTCCGCGTCCACGACTACTCTGATGTATTCGTCCTCGCCCTTGTTGACGACAAGGCTGGTGAGGTACTGTACTGCATCCAGCGTCTGTCCGCGCTTGCCTATGACTGTGCCGGTGTCCTTGCCGTCCAGGTCCACGTAGACGCACTCTGCGTTCGTGGCGACCTTTACGGTGATCTCAAGGCCCATTTCCTTCATGAGCTTTTCGAGGAACTCCTTCGACGGATGATCGTCCGTATCGGTAAGACCTTCCGGACGGGCGGAGATCTGGACCGCTTCTCCCTCTATTTTGAATTCCCTGTTTCTGTCGTTATTCTTTTTCTTTCTGTTTCTCTTTTTCTTTTCTGTATTTGCGCGCTCCTGGCCTGCTTCCGCCTTTTCAGCAGCGGGCTTTGCCTCTGCCGGAGCTTCTTTTGCCTTGTTTTCTGCGGCTTCAGCTGTCTTTTCAGCAACAGCCTTTTCCTTTTTAACTGCCTTAGGCTCTTCCTTTATGATCTCTTCTACTCTTACCTTTGCGAGCTTCGATCCAATTCCAAAGAATCCTTTGGAAGGCTGCTCCAAAACCGTAACCGTGACCTGATCTCTGGAAAGCTTAAGGTCCTGAAGGGCGAGCTGTACAGCAGATTCAATGCTGTCGCCCCACTTTTCCGAAAACTTCATCAATGCCTCCAAAGATACTATTTAGTGTTTTCCTTCTTCATCCTTTTGAGAACTTCTGCTTCTGCCTCTTCCTGAGCCTGCTTCTTCTTGCTGTTCCTGTTGAAGAAATAGCTCTGGACGATCATGACGACGTTGCCCATGGTCCAGTAAAGAGCAAGTCCGGCCGGGAAGGATCTTGCCATGAGGAAGATCATGATGGGCATGAAATACTTCATTGTCGACATCATTCCGTTGGAGCCGGCTGCCTGCTGGGTGGCCATGCTGAGTTCTGAAGTCAGATAAGTTGTGATGCCTGCAAGTACCGGGAGCAACCACGGGTCAGGCTGAGAGAGGTCCGTTATCCATAAAAATGACTCGTGCACGGCAGCGATCATCTCGTTCGCTGTCATGTAGGTGAGGGGATTTCTAAGTATGGCGAACATTCCGTACATGATGGGAAGCTGGATGAGAAGGGGGAGGCACCCGCTCATGGGGCTGACTCCTGCCTTCGCATAGAGATCGTTCATCTCCTGGTTCATTCTTTCCCTGTTGTTCGCGAACCTTGTCTGTATGTCTTTTATCTGAGACTGAAGTCCTGCTGTTTTAGCTGATGTTTTGAGCTGCTTTCTGTAAAGCGGAAGAAGGCATAATCTTACGATCAGGGTAACTATGATTATAGTTATTCCGTAATCGTGCAAAACCGAGTATATCCACTGTATAGGATATCCGATTATTCTAGCAAAAAAACCTGTAATTGCTGCCATTTTTCCTCCAGATCAAGGTACCGGATCATATCCCCCGGGATTACCGGGATGGCACCTTAATATTCTTTTTACTGCCAGCCAAGTACCTTTAAGCGCGCCGTACTTTTTTATCGCTTCCAGGGCGTACTCCGAGCAGGTAGGTGTGAACCTGCAGACTCCCGGGAACCTCGGCGATATGTAGCCGCGATATATATTTATCAGAAGAATAAGTATATATTTCATGGCTTCTTATTAAGTACGCCTGCTCTTTTGACCGCGGCTTCGATTGATTTTTTCACATCCGCGCATTTCGAATCTGTGATCGTACTTCTGGCTATAAATAAAAAATCGTATCCGTCAGGCAAACCTGATTCTTTTTGTATCTGCCTGAAGGATTCCCTCATCAGACGTACGGCTCTGTGCCTTTGTACGCTGTTTCCGACCTTTTTACTGGCTAAAAAGGCCTTCCTGCTGTAAGGAAGATCGTTTGCAAGGCTTATCATCACGACGTACCTGCTGCCGACAGACGTTCCTTTTTTGTGGAGCCTGTCGAAGTCTTCCTTATTCCTTAGTGTGAGCGGATCTTTCATTACGCGCTGATACGCTTTCTGCCCTTGAGTCTTCTTCTCTTGAGTACGTTCCTTCCGTTCTTGGTAGCCATTCTCTTGCGGAAGCCGTGCTCTATGGATCTCTGACGCTTCTTGGGCTGATAAGTCATCTTTCCACTAGCCATCTTAAGTATCCTCCTTTCTTATAAGAATATTTATCCACCATAAAAATAGAATAGCTTATCTATTATATAGGCTGATTTTTCCGTTGTCAACATAATAAACATTACCTTTTGGAAGCATATTTTTAAGGTTTTCGTCTATTTCTGTGGCGGAAACGAATATCTGGACGTCCTTCATGGTCTCTATGAGGTAGCGCTGCCTTGCTTTATCCAGCTCCGAAAGAACGTCGTCAAGAAGAAGAACCGCGTTCTCACCGGTCTCCTGCTTTATGAGCTCTATCTCGGCCAGCTTCATCGAAAGAGCCGCGGTCCTCTGCTGCCCCTGAGAACCGTATATCCTTATGTCCCTGTTATTGACCTTTATGGAAAGGTAATCTTTATGAGGACCAAAACCGGTAAATCCTCTCTGATAGTCCTTTTCCAGTTCCATTGCGAGCATCTCTTTCATGTAGCCTTTGCTGGTGGTCTCGGTCTGATATATAATGTTCAGCTCTTCTTTTCCGTTGGAAATGCCGCTGTGGATG
>CAMYWZ010000109.1 GCA_947302945.1 uncultured Bacillota bacterium | reverse complement strand
CCCGGCCCTTCGGGCCGGCTTCCGGCCCCTCCGGGGCCGCCCTTCCCGCAGCCTCCGGCTGCGCCCATCACCATCGCCGCGCAAACCACCGCCGCCACTGCCGCTGCCGCATTCACACTCTTCATCTTCTCCCCTCCGCCTTCGCAAACAAATGTTCTTACATCTCAATCATACCACACCCTCAGCACCCCAGTCCAATATCATTTCGCCCCCTTCTCAAAAAACCGGTTGACATACCCCCTCCCATAGCGTACACTGCACTTGTCTTGTATTTTCAAAGGAAGGAGCTGATAATTCCAACATGTTCAAAAGCGAATATCTTAGGGCCATGGCGGGATCGAGGTGCTCCGCCGCGGGAGCTTATATGAGCGCAGCTCCGACAAGTGGTTTCGACCTGGGAATACATAAAAGAGGAACAGCAGCGCAGCGCGTAATGCCTGGGCTTTTTGTGTTTTATTAGGGATTCCTCATCCGGCCCTGCGGGCCACCTTCCCCTGAAGGGGAAGGCTAATCAGAAAGGATATAGTATGATCGAACTCAGACATCTAAGAAAAGAGTACGAAGGCGCGACGCCCCTCGAGGACGTCAACATCACTATCAACAGCGGTGACATCATCGCCGTGATAGGGCCTTCCGGCACAGGGAAATCCACCCTCCTGCGCTGCATCAACATGCTGGAGGAACCCACCTCCGGTGAGGTCATCGTGGACGGCCAGGTCATCAACGACGGCAAATGCGACCTCAACGAAGTCCGCAAGAAGATGGGCATGGTCTTCCAGTCCTTCAATCTCTTCGGCCACCTCACGGTCATCGAGAACATCATGAACCCGCAGATCACCCTGCTCGGCCGCAGCCGCCAGGAAGCCTACGACAAGGCCATGGACCTCCTCAACAAGGTCGGTCTCTGGGCCAAGGCCCTCTCCTATCCGGACGAACTGTCCGGCGGACAGCAGCAGCGTATCGCGATAGCCCGCACGCTTGCCATGGACCCGGAGATCATCCTCTTCGACGAGCCCACCTCCGCGCTGGACCCGTCGATGATAGGCGAAGTCCAGTCCATCATCCGCATGATAGCCAAGACCGGCCGCACGATGATGATAGTCACCCACGAGATGGACTTCGCCCGCAAGATCGCAAACCGCGTCATCTTCATGAGCGAAGGCATAGTATACGAGGAAGGCACCCCCAAAGAGATCTTCGAGCACCCGAAGAAGGACCTCACCAAGAAGTTCATCCAGAGGCTCTCCACGATCACCTACCGCATCGAGAGCCGCGACTTCGACTTCGAGGCGGTCACCGAGGAGCTCCAGCAGTACGCGGAAAAACTGCTCATCGAAAACGAGAGAACTTCCAAGCTGCAGCTCTGCCTCGAGGAACTTGTCATGAACAACCTCTTCGAGTTCGACGAGGAGCCCAACATCTTCGTCAGCATAGACTACTCCGAAAAGAGCGACGATCTTTCCCTGGAGCTCAAGTACGCAGGCAAGCACTTCGATCCGGAGACCTGCGACAGCATGCTCTTCAAGTCGATACTCGCGGAGCCCACCACCACCCTCACGGACGAGACCGTCACAGGCAAGTGGTACAACAACCGCACCCGCATAGACTTCAGGTGGGAGGACTAGAGAGATGAAGAACACTTACAGAAAACTGGCTCTCCTGCTGGTACTTATAATAGCATTCGGCGTGCTGATGTCACCCGCAGCCTTCGCGGACGGCGAAGAAAGCGGCACCATGCAGCCCAAGAACGGCATCAAAAAGATCTCCGACCTCGACGGCAAGACCATAGGCGTCCAGACGGGCGTTCTCTACGAGGACGAGATCAAGGACGACATCGAGGACGAGACCTGGCTCTACTACAAGATGCCCAACGACATGATCGCGGCCCTCGAGGCCAACAAGATCGACGCCTACCTCATCGAGGAAGTCGGCTTCTACGCCCAGCACTACGAGCACCCCGAACTGATGCGCCTCGAGGAAAAGGCCGGCCAGAGCGAATTTGCCGTCATCATAGGCAACAACGAAAAGCAGGACACCCTTTACAAGCAGATGCAGGAGTTCATAGCCGAAGGCAAGAAGTCCGGCTGGCTGGACCAGCTCTATGACTACTGGGTCAAGAACTGGGATCCCAATGTCTGCAAGATAGAAAATGTCCCGACCACCTCCGGTGCAAACGGCAAGGTCATAATAGCCATCGAGGGCGGCTACGAGCCCTTCTCCTTTGAGACCGCAAACGGAGTCTCCGGCTACGACGTGGAGTTCATGATGAACTTCTGCGCCAAGTACGGTTATCAGTGGGATTTCTGGACCATGGAGTTCGATTCCATCGCTCCGGGCGCCATCTCCGGCAAGTACGACTTCGGCATGAACATAGTCGTTGACGAGGAGCGTGCCGAGGACTCCGTCCTCACCGACTGGTACTATGTCTGCGACCTGGTATTCGTCGTCGAGGGCGAGTACGAGAGCGAGATGGGCTTCTTCGAGAGGATGGTCTACAACTTCAACAAGACCTTCATCAGGGAAGACCGCTGGAAGCTCTTTGCCGAAGGTATGGGACGCACCATGCTGATCACCCTCCTGTCGATCGTGTTCGGCACCATCCTGGGCTTCGCGGCCTACATGGCCTGCCGCCACGGCAACAGGATAGCCAACGGCATCACCGGCTTCATAAACTGGCTGATCGAGGGCATTCCCACGGTAGTATTCCTGATGATACTGGCCTTCGTCATCTTCGGAAAGTCGACCATCAGCGCCACCTGGATCTCGATAATAGGCTTCACGTTCATCTTCGGATGCGGCATGTTCGAGATGCTGAAGGTGGGCTTCGGCGCCATCCACAAGGGCCAGTTCGAGGCGGCCACCGCCATGGGCTACTCTGACACCCAGAGCTTCTTCAAGATCCTGCTCCCGCAGGCCGCTCAGCACTTCCTGCCGATCTATAAGAGCAACGTGGTGAGCCTGATCAAGGAGACCTCCGTCGTAGGCTACATCGCGGTCAGAGACCTCACCAAGATGGGCGACCTCGTAAGGAGCCGCACCTACGTCGCGTTCTTCGGCCTGATAGCCGTCGCCATCCTGTACTTCGTGATGGAAGCCGTTCTGGTCTTCATCGTAAAGCGCGTCCAGATCAAGGTCGACCCGCGCCGCCGCAGCAAGGAAAAGATCCTCGAAGGGATCAAAACTGTAGACTAAACCCCGGGGACGGTTCTCAGGTTCACACAGCACAAAAGCCAGACTGCTCACGCATCTGGCTTTTTTCTTCCGCACCTGAGGGACGGTCCTTTTGGTGCCGTTTATAGCTCCGGATGAAGCATCTTAAGGCCGTTGGCGATGCCTTCGCTGTCGCAGTCTGAGGTGAGGGTGACGGGGGCGAGGAAGCCGCGCGGGACACGGGCCGAGGGCCGCAACTGAACATCAGTTGCGGCGGCCGCGCCGCCGTTTCCGAGCCCCAGCTCTGCCTTCAGGCGCTCCGGGGCGTTCCCCATCAGGAACGGGTGCCCCACCGCCTGAAGCATGGGCAGATCGTTGTAATGATCCCCGAAAGCCGCGGTATCCATGGGGTCTATGCCCCAACGCCTGCAGAAGCGCTGCACCGCGTCTCCCTTGGACGAGCCTGCAGGCATCACCTCAAGATAGCGGTCGGAGGAACGCGTGATGCACAGCTGCGGGAAGGCCTCCGCCACCCGCGCCTGGATCTCATCCAGCTTCCCCTCGCCGCACATGCCGAGGATCTTATGCACCTCGCGCACGCCGGAGCCGGGCGCCGGAAGCACGCTCGCCACCCCTCCCTGCTGGGGCGTCAGGTGTATGGTGTTCGCCTCATACACCACCCTCGGCTCCTGCGCGTCCTTCACTATCCACTGATCGTAGGCAAAGATGCACCAGACGCAGTCAAAACCGCGGCCCTCGATGAAATCGATGACCTGCTGCGCAAGCTCCGTGGAAAACGTCCTTGAAAAAAGTATATTGCGGTCCGCGTCCTGCAGCAGCCCGCCCGAAAACCCGGCCACTGCGCAGGACAAACCGTACTCATCTGTTATCGTATAGATCCCCGTCGGCCCCCGCCCGGACATGATCACAAAAGGTATCCCCTGCGCCTCGAGCGCCCTTATCGCCCTGAGTGTACCCGGAAGCACCCTTTTGTTCCTGTCGATCAGCGTGCCGTCGACGTCGGAAAAAACCGCTTTGATCATCTACTTCAGTCCCAGATACTCTATTATCTCTTCCGCGTTGGTGTCCGGCTTGACCTTCGGCATGATTTTCTCGATCCTCCCGTCCGGCCCTATGATGAACGTGGTCCTGACCACCCCCATCGACACCTTGCCGTAATTCTTCTTCTCCTGCCAGACCCCGTAGGCCTTGATCGCCTCCAGCTCCGGATCCGACAGCAGCACGAACGGCAGCCCGTACTTCTCCGCGAACTTCGCGTGCGACGCCGCCGAGTCCCTGCTGACCCCTATCACCGCCACACCGTTCTCCTCGAAAATGTCGAACGCCCCCGCGAACGCGCAAGCCTGCCTCGTGCACCCCGGCGTATTGTCCTTCGGATAAAAGTACAGCACCACCCTCCGGCCCTCGAACTCCTCCAGCCTGACCTCCCTGCCATCCTTATCCTTCAGCGCAAACCCCGGCGCCCTATCTCCAACCTTAAGCATACGGACCTCCTGATCTCTGATCAATGATCAACCTGTGATATAACCATAAAGAGCATCCGGCACAGATACTTCCAGATGATACTCTATTTCTACCGCGCTGCTTGTAGTCCCCGGCATTATAAACTCTTCTGTCTTGCCTGTTGCATGCATACGCCCGAGGTAGTAGAACTCCTTGGAGATCTTATCATCCTTATTCTTTCTGACAAACAG
>CAMYWZ010000108.1 GCA_947302945.1 uncultured Bacillota bacterium | reverse complement strand
GCTCGTCGGCATGTCCGTCACTGACGAAAACGGCAAAGCCGTCGGTACCTTAAAGTCCGTCATCTCAAGGCCCGCGCAGGACCTTTACGAGATACAGACAGGGGAGAAGAGCTTCCTTCTTCCGGCGGTCAGGGAGTTCATCCTCAAGGTCGATACAAAAGGCAGGACGCTTACGGTACACCTTCCCGAAGGGATCACCGAATTATGAAGATCACCGTACTGACGCAGTTCCCCGACATGTTCGCGCCTGTCCTTTCCGAAAGCATACTCGGAAGGGCGGCGGAAAAAGGGCTGCTGTCCTTCGATACAGTCAATATCAGGGACTATTCCCTCGATAAGCACAGAAAGACCGACGATACGCCTTTCGGCGGTGGTTTTGGCATGGTCATGACGCCCCAGCCGGCTTTCGATGCATTAAGAGCCTGCGGAGCCGAAGGAAAGCGCGTCCTCTACATGTCGCCACGCGGCAGGATGCTGGATAAGGATCTTGCTCTGGAACTTTCAAAGGAAGAAGAGTTCTTCATACTCTGCGGTCACTACGAAGGCGTAGACCAGCGCATCATAGATGCTTTCCGCATGGAGGAGGTCTCGATAGGAGACTACGTCCTTACTGGCGGCGAGCTTCCGGCCATGGTGCTCATAGATGCCGTGGCAAGGCTCATCCCGGGCGTTCTTTCGGATCACGAAGCATGCTTTGAGGAATCGGTCTACAGCGGTCTTCTTGAACACGACCAGTACACCAAGCCGCGGGTCTATGAAGGGATGGAGGTCCCGGAAGTCCTCTATAACGGCAACCACCGCCTGATACATGGCTGGGAATACGAAAACTCGCTGCGCCTTACGAAAAAGAGGCGGCCGGATCTCTTCGAAAAGTACCTGGAAGATCACGGAGAACTTTCAAAAGACGAAAAAAAAATACTAGATACTGTGCTTTCTGAATACTAGATATTGAATATCTAGTATTTTTTTGATAAAATACCTCATATGGAAGAAAAGAAGAAGAGCCGTCTGCCTGTAATCGCCGCTCTGATCTTTTTCGTCGTGCTCGCGGGGCTGTACGTTTACATCTACGTTCTGCCCGGTATGGATGATTCGAAGAATCAGGGCGATGTGGTTAGATACGCCAAAGTGCAGGATCAGGCCCAGGCCAAGTGCATAGCGGCAAGAAGCGAGACGGTGTATTCTTCCGGAGGTCCCGGCAGCGTCAGTTATTACTCTGCGGAAGGAGCGAAAACGCGTGTAGGATCAAAAGTCGCCGATGTGTATGGACCCGGCGGCCCGCGTTCTTTCTACACAAGCAGTACCGGTTTCATCAGCTACTATCTGGATGGATATGAAACGTATTTCGCCCCGGAAAGCTTCGGCTCTCTGGATCCGGACGAGCTGGCGGAACTGGACGATATCATCCCGAAATCCGATAAGCCGTCCGCAGTGGAAGACGATGTCCCGATATACAAATTCATAGGCAGCGATACCTGGTATCTACTGATCATAGTACCCGCCCAGGATAGGGGGAAATACAGCCCTACGCAGAAGATCACTGTGGAGCTGTCTGACGGAGTCTCTCTTCCTGCAGTCATAACAAGCGTTATCAACGGAACAAGACACCAGCTCGCAGTCGCGTCGATCAGCAGGTACTACGAAAAGTTCTGCGAGATAAGAACGACAGAAGCTACGATAATCAGTTCTGTCATCGAAGGCCTTGTCGTTCCGACATCCGCAGTAACAACAGACGGCGAGAACGTCGGGGTATACGTACTCGGCCTCGACGGCGAATACAGTTTCAAACCCATAGAGATCCTCATGGAAAGAGATCAGGACACTCTCATCTCGGACGGAGGCTCCGTAAAGCTCTACGACGAGGTCCTAAAGGATGCAAGAAACTATCAGAAATAACATAGAAACCATCAGAAAGCGCATGGCGGCAGCCGCGGCAAGGGCCGGCAGGGACCCTTCGGATATTACCCTCATAGCCGTAAGCAAACTGCATCCTGCGGAAGCTGTAGACGCAGCTGCTTCCTGCGGAATTACGGACTTCGCGGAGAACAAGGTCCAGGAACTTTGCGGCAAGCAGCCCCTTGTAAAGGCGGACGTCAGGTGGCACCTCATAGGCCATCTTCAGACAAATAAGGTAAAGCAGGTAATAGACAAGGTCTGCATGATACACTCCGTGGACAGTCTGCACCTTGCCGAAGAAATAGACAAAAGAGCAGCGCAGGCAGGCAAAGTCATGGACATACTCCTCCAGGTGAACGCCGCCGGCGAGGAAAGCAAGTTCGGCCTCAGCACGGATGCGGCAAGGCAGCTTGCAAAGGACGTGCTCAAACTTAAAAACGTTAGAATACGCGGCCTCATGGAGATCGCTCCCTTTGCGGAAGACCCGGAAGACGTCAGGATATGGTTCCGGCAGGTCAGAGAGCTTTACGAAGAGCTCAAGGCATCGGATCTTCCGTGGATGGATACGCTTTCCATGGGTATGAGCCACGATTTTGAAACAGCAATAGAAGAGGGCGCCACCTGCGTCAGAGTAGGCACAGCCATCTTCGGCGAAAGAGATTATACAAAATAAAAAGAAATAAGAGGTGAGCAAAATGGGATTCATGGACCAGATCAAAAAAGTCGTCGGCATCGAGATCGAGGATGAAGAAGACGAAGAATTAGAAGAAGCTGAAGAGAAAAAGGCAAGAGAAGTAAAGCCTGTCAGGGAAACAAGGGAAGAGAGAAAGCCTGTTGTTTCCGAAAGAAAGCCCGCAGCATCGCAGAGGATGGAAACTGTAGCCCGCACTGAGGTCACACGTCAGACCGTCGGCGGCAACAAGTACACCAGCCAGTTCAAGATGGTAGTAATAGAGCCCAACGGCTTCGAAGAGTGCCCCAAGCTCGTCGACAGCCTCAAGGCCAAAAAGCCCGTCATCATCAATCTGGAGAACCTGGAGACAGACGTTGCAAGGAAGATCTTCGACTTCCTTTCCGGCGCCACTTACGCCCTCAACGGCAACGTTCAGAAAGTAACGAACAACATCTTCGTCTTCGCTCCGGAGAACGTAGATGTTACGTACAAGGACAGCTCAAAGCAGGCTGCTCCGGTCTCCGCTCCGAGCATGTGGAGGTAAGGCGCAAAAGCTTAAGCGCCTTGTAAAGAAATGCTCAGGGTAATAATATACTACGCGTTCAGGGTCCTGGACCTTGCGATCTTAGCGTATTGCATCATGTCGTGGCTGGTAAGGCCCGGCACTGCAGGTTTTGATATATACAGAAAGCTCGGGTATTATCTTGAGCCTCTGTTTAAGCCTGCAAGGATGCTCCTTTCGAGATTCAACTTCAATATCCCCATAGATCTTGCCCCGTGGCTCACCATGATATTCGCAAGCATCATATGCAGGATACTGCTTATAATCATTTAGTGCGAAGCGGAGGACAAATTCATGCTCACAGCACAGGATATAAAAAACAAAACTTTCGACAAGGCCGTCAGAGGCTATAATTCGGACCAGGTGGACGATTTTCTCGACGTAATGATGGCCGGCTTTGAAGAGCTCAACACCTTGAACGCCGATCTTTCGGCAAAGCTCGAGTCAGCCACATCCAAGCTTGAGGAATACAAGGCTCAGGAAAGTTCGGTCATAACCACGCTCGAATCCGCCAGAGCCCTCATGAACGACATCTCCGCAAGCGCTGAAAAAAGAGCGGATATCATAGTCAAGAACGCGGAGCTGGATGCTGATCAGATGATCAAGAACGCCAGGGAAAACGTCGAAAAGCTCAGGGAAGAGGAGAAGCTGCTCGAGCAGAGAGTCGCCTCTTTAAAGCACAGGCTCAGGAATATACTCCAGGCAGAACTGGACAGATTCGACAGCATGGATCAGGACGTCTTCGGTGCCACTCTGGACATTCCGGCGGCGGCATCCGGAACAGCCGAATCCCCTCAGGCGCAGTTCGAAAGGCTCACGAAGGTGGATATGGAGCCCGTCGACGACGACAAGTTCAAAACGAGAGTTATCGGTAAAGAAGAATGATCATTTTAGCACTTATCGGAGCAGCAGTACTGATCCTTGATATCATCACCAAGGTCATCGTATCAAAGAGCATGCAGCTTGGTTCCGTAATAGAAATATTCCCGGGTATCCTTGATTTGAACTACGTTCAGAACACAGGGGCTGCCTGGGGCCTGCTGGCAGGAAAGCAGACTCTGCTGCAGATCTTCACTGTGGTCCTGCTGGGATGCCTCATCTTCTATGCGGTAAAACACAGAACCAGCCTCACAAAGCTGGAGATGATCTCGATAGGGCTTGTGGCAGGCGGCGGAATAGGCAATTTCATCAGCCGCTTTATCAGCGGATACGTCGTAGATTTCCTGGACATCCACGTCATGCCGGTGTTCAACGTCGCGGATATGGGCATCACGGTGGGGTGCTTCCTGCTTGTTTACAGCACTCTGCGCGCGGCAGGAAAAGAAGATGCAGATGGAAAATAACGAATACATTAGTTTTACTATCAGTCCGGAGCACGCGGGGGCAAGAGCCGACCGCGTGCTTTCTCAGCTTTATGAAGATGTCTCCAGAAGCTACATCCAAAAACTCATAGAGACAGGCTGCATGAGCATAGACGGAAAGACCTGCATTTCAAAAAAACAGCCGCTTGCCGCCGGAAGCCTTGTGGAACTCAGGCTCCCCCCCGCAGCCCCATGCGAAGCCGTTCCGGAGGACATACCTCTCGATATAGTTTACGAAGATGAGGATCTTCTGGTCGTCAATAAGCCAAAAGGCATGGTGGTCCATCCTGCGGCAGGCAACCTTTCGGGAACGCTTGTAAACGCGCTGCTGTTCCACTGCGGCAGGCTTTCCGTGATCAACGGAACAGAGCGTCCCGGGATAGTTCACAGGATAGACAAGGATACTTCGGGCCTCCTTGTCGTCG
>CAMYWZ010000107.1 GCA_947302945.1 uncultured Bacillota bacterium | reverse complement strand
CCAGCCCGGAGGACTCCTCACCGGAGCCACACCGGACGGCAGAAAGGCCGGAACGCTGCTTGCGGACGGCACCATGAGCCCGATGCAGGGCAGGGACACCAACGGCCCCGTCGCCGTCATGAAGTCCGCCCTCAACATAGACCAGGATCCCTGGCAGGCCACGCTTCTGAACATGAAGTTCGACCCGAACAACCTCAAGACTGTTGAGGACAAGGAAAAGTTCGCGGCCCTGATCACCACTTACCTTAAGAACGGCGGCAAGCAGGTCCAGTTCAACGTAGTAACGCAGAAGACACTTGTGGACGCCCACGAGCATCCGAAGGATCACAGAGAGCTGCTGGTCCGCATCGCCGGCTACAGCGCCTACTTCGTCCAGCTCAACAACGAGATGCAGATCGAAGTCATCAACCGCAACATGCAGCACCTTTAGGGACGGTTCTCCCGGTGCCGCACCGCCAGGGACGGTTCTCTCGGTGCCGCACCGCCAGGGACGGTTCTCCCGGTGCCGAAACAGGATCTGATAATAAGGAAACACGGATTTGGAAAACAAGAGTGAAAACAGCAAGGGCCTGAGCATAAGCGTACGGTCGTTCATAACCTCGATCGCGGTAATATTCGCGCTGATGGTGGCGGCGTACGCGGCCAGCTTCGCGGGGAAGGGGATACCGTTCTGGAAATGGATACTCTCGCCTGTGCTGGTGCTCGGGGCTGAAGGGAACGCCACACTGATAGCGGTCATCATCTTCCTGCTGGTCATAGGCGGGATATTCACCATGCTGGACAAGTCCGGCGTCATACGCTACCTTCTCGACAGGATCTCCGCGAAGTATTCGGGCAGCAAGTACAAGCTGATGGCTGTGTGCATCTTTTTCTTCATGGCCATGGGCGCGCTGATCGGTTCTTTCGAGGAGTGCGTGCCGCTGGTGCCTATAGTCGTGGCGCTTGCGGTAAGGCTCGGCTGGGACTCGGTGACGGGCCTCGCTATGAGCATGCTGGCGGTAGGATGCGGCTTTGCCTCCGGACTTTTCAACCCGTTTACTGTCGGCGTGGCGCAAAAACTCGCCGGTCTTCCGATGTTTTCCGGTGCGTGGATGAGGGCGGTGTCCTTCGTGCTTATATACGCGCTGCTGCTGTTTTTTATCAGGGCGCATGCAAAAAAAGTGGAGATCCCGGTAGAAGGCAACTTCGGAGAGGAAGGTTCGGGCGGCACATCTCAGACCTTGGACAAGGGACTTAAGCTCTTTATGATCATACTCGGCATAGGCATAGTCATAGTTTTGAGCTCCGCGTTCCTGACCTTCCTGCAGGACTACACGATGATAATAGTCGCGCTGGCCTTCCTTATCGCAGGCATAGTGTCGGTCAAGGCCGCAGGCATGCCGGGCAGGGAGATGCTCAAAAATTTCGGCAGCGGGGTGATGAGCATACTTCCCGCCGTGCTGATGATACTCATGGCGGCGTCCATCAAGTTCACGCTTACCGAGGCAGGCGTCATCGACATGATCCTTTCCTGGGCGACAGGTGCTGCTTCGGGGCTTTCAAAGTGGATGGTGATACTGTTCATCTACCTCATCGTCCTTGTCATGAACTTCTTCATCGCCTCCGGCTCGGCCAAGGCTATAATGCTGATCCCGCTGATAGTGCCTCTGGCTTCCGCCTTCGGCATCAGCGCCCAGCTGTGCATACTGGCCTTCGCCTTCGGCGACGGCTTTTCCAACGTTTTCTATCCCACGAACGCGGCCCTGCTTATAAGTCTGGGCCTTGCTGACATGGGTTACACCAAGTGGTTCAAGTGGTCCTGGAAGTTCCAGCTCGCAAACCTCGTCCTCACGAGCGCTCTGCTGGTCTTCGGCCTTGCCATCGGTTACTAGCATAAAACGGCACCGGGGAGAACCGTCCCTGATGGTGCCGAAATCAGGAGGTCTTATGGAGTTTTCGATCAATTCACCGGTGCTGTTCGTGCTGGCGGGGATCATCGTGGCTGTGGTGCTTGCGCAGTCGGTGTATTTCCTGGTCAAAGCATGGAGGCGCGCAAAGGCTCTGGGCATGAGCACGGATAAGCTCAAAAGGATAGCCCGGACCGCAGCGATATTCACCATCGCGCCCGCAATAGCAATAGTCATCAGCGTCATGACCCTGTCCAAGGACCTTGGCCTTCCGTTGCCGTGGCTGAGGCTGTCCGTCGTCGGCAACCTCTCGTACGAGACCATAGCCGCCACCAACGCCGAAAGCGCCATGGGCCTTACATTCGGCCAGGTCAGCGGGCTTTCAGCGACGCAGTACGTCACCATAGCCTCTGTCATGACCATCTCGATACTGGTCGGCATCTGGCTGGTGCCCCTCATCGGAAAAAAACTCCTCACCGGCGTCATCAACCTCGAAAAGCGCGACAAAAAGTGGGCTGACATCTTCCAGAACTCCATGTTCATAGGCATGATCTCGGCCTTCGTCGGCTACGTCTTCTGCGACGTGGCAGGCGCCTTCAAAGGGGACTTTAAAGGGCTCATCCCGGTCTGCATCTTCATAGTTTCAGCAGCTGTCATGGGCATATGCGGGCTGCTTCTTAAAAAGACCGGAAAGCGCTGGATCATGGACTACGCGCTCCCGATAAGCCTCATAGTCGGCATGGCCGCAGCGATACCCATCACTGCGTGGCTGTCTTAGGAAGGGGGCGACGTCATGAAAAAGCAGATGAACTACATCGACAGCGTCCACAGAGACGGACGCATCTGGAACATATTCGTGATGATCATGATGCTGGCCTTCCCGGTGGCGGCCGGCCTGATCTTCCAGGCCGGTCCGGACTGGCACGGCTTTGCGATGGGCCTCGTGGCCACGGCTCCCATGTACTGGGCTGTCGCTGTCGTCGAGACCATAACCTACGTGCCAATGCTCGGCGCGGGCGGTTCCTACCTGTCCTTCGTGACAGGAAACATCTCGAACCTCAAGCTGCCTGTGGCGCTCAACGCGCTTGAGCAGGCGGACGTCAAGGCAAGCTCGGAGGAGGGCGAGGTCATCTCCACGATAGCCATCGCGGTCTCGAGCATAGTCACGACGATAATAATCATACTGGGCGTGGTGCTCATAAGGCCGCTCACCCCGGTGCTCAACGCTCCGGTGCTTGCGCCTTGCTTCGCGCAGATGCTGCCGGCGCTGTTCGGCGCCCTGGGCGTGGTCTTCATCTCCAAGAACGTGAAGATCGCCGTGGCTCCGCTGATCCTGATGCTGGTGCTGTTCATTGCAGTCCCGGCCCTCAACGCCTCGACAGTAGGCATCATGGTCCCGGTCGGAGTGCTCTTCACCCTCGGAATGTCCAGGCTCATGTACAGGAAAGGCATGCTTTAGGAGGCTCATATGGTCGGCTGGATCATACTTGCAGTCATAGCGCTGCTGATAATAATAATTCTGGCGAAGACCGCGGCTTTCAGGCCGCCCGCCGAGCCTGAAAAGGACTACGGAGACGTCGGGTTCGACAAAGACGCTGCGGTTGGAAGGCTCGCCGAGCTCGTAAAGTGCAGGACTGTCTCCTTCGACGACCACTCCAAAGAGGACGACGCGGAGTTAGAAAAGCTCATCGGCATGCTGCCGAAGCTCTATCCGGGCGTCTTTAAGACCTGCGAGTTCATGCAGCTTCCCGACAGTGGCCTTCTGTTCCACTGGAAGGGAAAGTCCGCCGGCGCGAAAGAGCCTGCAGTGCTCATGGCCCACTACGACGTGGTCCCTGTGGAACCCGAAAACTGGGAGCGGGATCCGTTCGGAGCTGAGATCGTTGACGGCGTCATGTGGGGCAGGGGGACCCTGGATACCAAGGTCACCTTCAACGGCGTTCTGAGCGCCGCGGAGGAACTGATCGCCGGCGGCTTCGTGCCTGAGGACGATCTTTACTTCGCGTTCTCCGGACAGGAGGAGATCAACGGCAGGGGCGCCATAAACATAGTCGACTGGTTCGCGGAAAAGGGCATCACCCCGTCCATGGTCGTGGACGAGGGCGGCGCCGTGGTAGAGGATGTGTTCCCCGGAGTCAAAGGCTCCTGCGCCCTCATAGGCATTGCCGAAAAGGGTCTGATGAACGTAACCTTCAGGCTGGACACCGCGGGAGGGCACGCTTCGGCGCCTGCGCCTCACACTCCGGTGGGAAGGCTCGCGGCTGCCTGCAAGGCCATAGAGGACCATCCGCTGCCCAGCCACTTCACCGATCCCGTGCTCAAGATGTTCGATACCCTCGGGCGCCATTCGACCTTCGTCTACCGCATGATATTCGCCAACCTCTGGCTCTTCAGGCCCGTCCTTGACATGATATGCAAAAAGGGCGGCGGTGAGATGAACGCCCTGGTGCGCACCACCACTGCCTTCACGCAGATGAGCGGAAGCCTCGCGAACAACGTCATCCCGCCCTCGGCGAGCATGACGGCCAACGTCCGCATCAACCCCGCCGACAGCTCGAAGAGCGTTCTGGCGTATTATCAGAGCCTCATAAAGGACGAAGAAATAAAGCTGGATCCGTTGGTAGAGGCCGAGCCCAGCCCCATCTCGCGCACGGACTGCGCAGGCTGGGAGCGTGTCGTCGAGGCCGTAAAAGGCACCTGGAAGGGCACCATAGTCTCGCCCTATCTTATGGTGCAGTGCTCCGACAGCAGGCACTACGGCAGGATCTCCGACAGAGTTTACCGCTTCTCCGCCATGGACCTTACCGCCGAAGAGCGCCGCATGATACACGGCAACAACGAGCGCATCCGCCTCGAATGCGCCCTCCGCGCCGTCGAGTTCTACATCCGCCTCATCAGCCAGTGCTGAAAAAACAGCCGCTTCTCTGACGGGGGTGACGTTAAGGGGGACCGCTGGCTTTCGCCTAAGTGAAAGCACCAGAGGGATGATCCTTTGTGTGCCATATGGGCTATTAAGCTGCGGCAGTATGGTTGCCTGGAGGACTGTCGGGGAACCCGGTTC
>CAMYWZ010000106.1 GCA_947302945.1 uncultured Bacillota bacterium | reverse complement strand
CTGGACATGGACGTTTCCTGCATAGACAAAGTCATAATCGCGGGCGGCATAGGCTCGGGCATAGACATAGAAAAAGCCATATCGATAGGCATGCTCCCGAAGACTGACCTTGAAAAATACAGCTACATAGGGAACTCCTCGCTCACCGGGGCCTGCGCCATGCTCCTCTCCGACGAGGCGGAGCGCAAGGTCTTCGAGATAGCGGACAACATGACGTACATAGAGCTCTCCACCTATCCGGGCTACATGGACGAGCTCCTTGCGGCGTGCTTCCTGCCTCACACCCACGCGTCACTGTTCGCCTAGGGGGACATGATGGAAGTCGTAAACAACAAAACAGAAAACCCAATACGCATATATCAGGAGAAATTCCGCTGCATAGACCCGGAGATGGCGGCGGTCCGCAGCGGCTGCAGATACGAAGACGGTGTGTTTACGCTGCGTCTGATGAACCGCTTGGTCCGCCTGAGCTTTCCCGACATGAAGACCTCGTATGAGGACGGCACTAAGACCGCGGACTACATACGCATACTGCTCGCGCGCTACGTCATGGAAGGCACTGCTGCGCAAAGCAGCGGCAGAATGCTGTCGTTCCCTGAAATGCCCTGGGGCGCGGTCTATGAAAAAGCCTTCCGGGGGCGCTGCATAAACCGCATGGCAGGCACCTATGGCTATGCCCTAGAGCGCTTCGCGAAGGCCATGGAAAACATAGGCGCTAAAGAAGCCAGAGACGCCCGAGGCCGCTTCTTCGGCGGCGCGGACGCGGCCTATGACATAGATTTCATGCCCGGTCTAACCATCAGAGCCCTTCTGTGGGAGGCTGACGAAGAATTCCCGGCTGCCGCGCAGATACTGTTTTCAGACAACTTCTCGCTGGCTTTCACAGCCGAAGACATGGCTGTCATCGGCGACGTGTTTCTCAATGCCATGAAAGGCAGATGGTAAAGACCTCAGGCCGGATGCAAAGCGTCCCGGCCGGTCCGTAAGCGGAGGTAGACATGATAGGAGCAAACAACGGTACCGACATGACCGAAGGCCTGCTGATGCTGGGGGTCCTGTTCGTGGTGACGGTGGTGTATTTTACCAAGCTGCTCATAGCGATACGCGCCAAACACACCATAGGGATCATCAAAGGGGCAGGCATACTTCTTATCGCCGCGGCCCTCTGGGTCATCCTTGCCGAGGAATGGTGGGAGATAGCAAAATACATCGCGAACCATTTCTGGCTCCTTACGATCTACGTATTCGGCGCCGCCACGGTGGTCATAGCCATGGTATTCTACTACCGCGGCGAAAACTAGCTCTGCTGCTTTGCGGGCAGAAAAAAAACTGCCAGCCGGCAAAGCCTGTCGTATAAAACAATGAAAACAGCCTGATCAAACGTAGTATGACGCAGCTGTTTATGCTATAATTCTTACCGGAGGTATAAAACCATGAGCACAAACACAGAAGATAACAAGAAACAAGCATTGGATGAAAAAGAACTGGATTCGGTATCCGGCGGGTTTTTCCAGTACGGGCTCGAAAAAAAGGAGGAACAAAAAAAGGATTATCCGGAGATCAGCGTGACGCCCTCTGACAGGCGAGCTGCCTATCTCCTTACCGGGCATTGTCCTCAATGCCGCGATAAGCTTGACGACTACGTAAACTACCACAACAGCATGTCACCGCACAGTGGTACCTGCCATAAATGCAAGGTCAAATGGAAGCTCACTTTGAAATAGGTCTGAAGAGAGCCTCTATTGTCATGATCAGATGGAAACGCGTGTAAGAGGAACAAGACCATGAGCACAAACACAGAAGATAAGAAAAAAGAATTGATGGATGACAAAGAACTGGATTCGGTATCCGGCGGAGCCGTGCCGTACATAGTGGACTTGACATCTCAATACAGCAGGCAATACAGGGACATAGTTGTGACGATCTATGAGCGGGAATCCGACTTGATCCTGAACGGGAGATGTCCAAATTGCCCGACATCATCACTGGTCGGCCGCCAAATGGTGAACAACACGAAGCGGTTAAACTACGGTGTCTGCGAAAAATGCAGGACCAGGTGGACGGTCCTCCTGTAACAAGACTGAAGATGAATGATATACTGACTGCGCTATAAAATTATACCAGCGGTATAAAAAATAATATCCCAATAGTATTGATAGTGTCTTCCTTTTCTTCGGAAGCGGCAGTATAATTGTCGCAGAAAAAGAAAAGGAGACTTTTTTATGGATATAAAACTTGCGGAAAACATACGCGCTTTCAGAAAAGAGCGCAGGCTCACCCAGGAGCAGCTTGCAGAGATGCTCGGTGTCACCACGGGGGCCGTATATAAGTGGGAGGCCGGCCTGTCCGTGCCGGATCTGGACTTCATCGTGGAGATGGCGGACTTCTTCGATACCTCCGTGGATGTGATGCTCGGCTACAGGATGAAGGACAACCGCAAGGAGGCTGCTGTCAGCAGGATAAGCCTGGCTCTGCGCAGCAGGGACCCGGAGGCGCTGACTGAAGCGGAGAAAGCGCTCAGGAAATATCCCAACTCCTTTGAAGTGGTCCATACCTGCGCGGAGGTCTATCTGGCTTTCGGAGTCGGCAGCCACGACAAGGCCCAGCTGCACAGGGCGCTGGAACTTCTGGAGCAGTGCATGATACTCCTGCCGCAGAATTCGAACCCCAAGGTGAGCGCCCTCACCATATACGACGAGATGGCACATACATACACCTGCATGGGGGAGAACGAAAAGGCCCTGGAACTTTGGAAAAAGCACAATGTGGCCGGAGTTTTCTGTGACAGCATCGGAAACACGCTGGCGATCGAGATGAACCGTCCGGAGGAAGCGGAACCTTTCCTCTCGTCGTCTTTTGTCAGCGGCATCTCAAGCATTCTTGACGCTTCGGCCGGCTTCGTCTTTCTATTTTGTGCAAGAGGCGACTACAAGTCCGCGAACGACATAGCCTCCTGGGCATTAAACGCTGTTTCCGGGCTGAAGAAGGATGATAGAGTCGATTACCTTGACCAGGCGTATTCTGTGCTGTTAGTATTGCTTGCCCATACACAGATACTTACCGGCTGCGGGGACGAAGCGAGGGAGTCGGTAAAGGCGGCGGCAAAGCATGCGGCGCGCTTCGATTCTGCCCCGGATTACGGGATCGACACCATGCGCTTCATAAAGGCGGACAAAGAATCAAGCATTTTCAGCAGCCTTGGCGCGAGCGCTGCCGAGGGCATAGAGAATCTGCTGAAACACATGGAAAACGAGACTCTCAGCGCCATGTGGAAAGGAGCAACTGAAAATGAGTGACAATAAAAAAAGCGCCAACGTTTTTAAGGGCAGGAATTTCCGGCTGGTGTTCTTCGGGGCGCTGGTCTCGGAACTCGGATCAATACTCTACAGCTTCGCGGTAAGCTTTTACATTTTGGAGATAAGCAATAACAATGCTGTCCTGCAGGGTCTGTATCTGGCTCTGTGCGGCGCGGTGATGCTTGTGTTCACGCCTATAGGCGGCGTCCTGGGCGACCGCTTCAACAAAGCGAAGATCATGTACCTCTGCGACTATGTAAAAGGCGGCCTGATAATCCTTGCTACCGTGCTGATGCTGGTATTCCGCGGAAACAGCGCGCACCTGGTGATACTTTTCGTGATAGGCATCGTCGGAAACGCCGTGAGCGGAATATTCAACCCGGCTGCGGCCGCGATCTTCCCGCACATAGTCGACGAGGACAAACTGCAGCAGGCCAATGCTTACTTTACCATAAAGAGCTCGCTCGAGAGCATTCTGGGCGTGATCCTTGCAGGCGTTCTGTACGCGGCGCTGCAGATCCACACGCTGTTCTTCTTCGTAGGCGCGTGCTACGTGGCCTCAGGGGTATCGGAGATGTTCATCAGATACGATCACAGGCCGCCAAAAGAAACTCTTACGCTTAAACTTGCGCTGTCCGATATGCGCACAGGACTGGTCTACCTTAAGGGACAGAAGGCGCTGGTGGCGATACTGGTATCGGCGCTGTTCCTGAACTTCTTCATGACACCGGTAACAGGCAATTTCATCCCGTTCTTTATAAAGACCAGGGTGGCGGGCGCGGATTCCTATCTGTTCGATAAGCTGCTGAGCCCGGAGCTTTGGTCGTCGGTGTTCAGCGTGATGTTCGGGATCAGCACGCTGGCGGGCGCGGCGGTCCTGAGCGCAAGGCCTCAGGCGGAAAAGTGCGGGCACACTGTCGCGAAGTGGATCTGCGCTGCGGCGGTCATGATGATAGTGCTCACCGGCTCGTACTGGTTCTTTGTGGAAAGGGCGGGGAGGCTGAACGCATTTCTGGTGATGTTCTGCGTATGGTGCCTTCTGATGGGGCTGGCCATCGTGTGCGTAAACATCCCGCTGAACACAGTGATGATGCGCGTGGTGGACGAGGACAAGCTGAGCAAGGTAACCGGGATCACCAGTGTGTTCGCCCAGGCGCTCATACCAATTGCCTCGCTGCTTGCAGGGATCGTGCTCCAGCTGTCCGGAAGCGCCATGCTCCTTACGATATGCACGGTCGGTTTTGCCGCAGCAGCTTTGTTCCTCCTGTTCAGCAAGGATGCAAAGAACATCTGATAAGTGATTTTATGCAGCGCCGGTCGATCCGGTCTACCGGTGCCTGCTGTCCATGATCAGCTGCTGCTTTACGTTCTTATGGCGCTGTCATCTGAGCATACTCTTCTTAAACTTCTGGTAACACGCATCAGAACAGAAATGGCTCCTGGGATCGTTGGGGTTGTGCATGTTCATCCCGGCCACATATTCATAAGGATTACCGCATTGCCAGCACACCTTGTTGTCACTCTCATTTCCATGGCCAACCCAGTCGAACACATTCACGGGGATCATGCCGCCGGCTACCTTGTCCATGTTTTCCGCGTCCAGCTCCATCTTTTCGCGCAGTTCCTTTTCATCCATTTATGTTTCTTCCTTGGATAACGACCGGTCCTCTTATTTCACAGTTTACGCCGCAAGCTGATAATATGGAACTTTTTTTTTGCCGGGAGGCCTGAAATACTGCTATCCATGACGGGTTTTGTGCAA
>CAMYWZ010000105.1 GCA_947302945.1 uncultured Bacillota bacterium | reverse complement strand
TCGGATCTACGAACCTTTCTATGTACGACCTGGTTTTTTCTACATTGCCTGTGTAAGTCCAGACTACATACCACATGGCTGCTCCTCTTTTCTGCCCCGGGCGGTGCCCTGGAGGGCGTTTTTTGGGTATGCTTCGCCATCCTGGGTATAAGCGCGGAATGCGCCTGTGTCCCGGTGCGTTGGTCCCTATATGTCCGCTGCCCCCAAAAGACGCGCCGAAGCGACGATCTTCCTTCCGCAGTTTCCTGGTCTATGCAAAAGGGCTCAGGACCCTTAAGCTGCTGTTTTTCCGGCCTGTCCGGACGGCTGAGCCTTACTTTCCGGCTTCCGGCGCTGTGCCGTAGCCGTATTTTCCGCCGTACTTGCCGTATTTGCCGTACTTGCCGTACTTGCCGTACCTGCCGTAGGCGCCGCCTGCTGTCTCGGACTTGTTGATGACGACTCCGAGTATGGGGCAGCCTGTGTTCTGCATCTTGGATGCTATGTCCTGCGCGAGGCGGTACTTTACCTCTCCGTACTCGACGACTATGATCGAACCGTCGCAGTAGGGGCTGACGACGGCCGCGTCTACGACCATGCCTATGGGCGGGCAGTCGATGATGACGTAATCGCAGTATTTCTTGCCTATTTCAACAAGATCCCTCATGCGCTTTCTGGAAAGGAGCTCCGCGGGATTGGGGGGCACCTTGCCGGAAACGATGACGGAGAGGTTCTTTATATTCGTGTTGTAGATGATGTCTTCGACTTCGCACTGGTTGGAGAGGTAGTGCGAGAGGCCGCGGTCCGGCCTGCTGCCTTCGACTGTGCGCATGATGCGGGAGTTGCGCATGTCCGCGTCGATAAGGAGAACTGTTTTGCCGAGCTCGGTAAAGGATCTGCACAGGTCCTGGGCTATGGTGGACTTTCCTTCGCCTGAGAAGGCGCTGGTAAAGAGCAGCACTCTCTTGTCTGTGCCGCAGAACTGCAGGTTAGTACGCAGGAGCTTGAGCTCCTCGTTTATCTCGTATGGAAGATCCTGTACTTTGAGTTCCAGGCTTTGCATCTGTATCTCCTTCAGTTTCCTTTGAGTATGTTTATGGGGTTTTCGCAAAACAGCTGCTTTGCGTATTCTTCCCCGAACTTTCGTGTTACGTAGGCCATGGCTTTGTCCATTTCCGGCGGGCGGTCTTCGGGATCGTGGGCGTCGGACGCCATGACGTATACCAGGTGGTTTTTGAGCAGCTTTTTCGTGTAGGCCTGCTGCTTTCTGCCTTCCCTTCCTAAAGCGCTGCTGCAGTTGCTCTGAAGGCGGGCGCCCAGGGAAATTAGCTCTTCTGCAAGCTCCGTGCTTTCCAGAGCTGCATGTAGCGCTCGACGTGGGCTATAAGCGGCCTAAAACCGGCGTCCAGCACGGTCCTTATGAACCAGTGGATGTCGGAGAGGGGGTGGGAGTTCGAAAACTCCAGAAGTATGTTGCTGCTTTCCCCGTAGGGAATGACTGTGCCCTTTTCCAGAGCACTCAGCAGGAGCCTGTCCGCGTGATACTCCCTTGAAAGGAAGAAGCTTATATCTCCGTGACCTGCCTTTTCTGCCCTTTCCTTAAGCTTTTCGAACTGCATGCGGACGGTTTCGTCCGAAGTTTCGAACATACCGCGCCTTAGGTGCGGTGTGCAGCATATGGTGCGGACGCCCTGAGCGCAGAGCATATCGATCAGTTCTTCCGATACCTGAGCGGTCTGCGCGCCGTCGTCTACGTAGGGGATCAGATGGCAGTGTATGTCGGCTTGACTCGTCATTTTCTCCTGTTAAAGAGCAAGCCACACCAAGGGAGTAAGCTTGACTCCCTCGATGTGACTTATGCGCAATAGTAATTAGGCCTCGTTCTTGCGCTTTCTGCTGTAGACAACAGTACCTGCAGCAACTGCAACAGCAGCTACCATCAGGCCGCCCCAAAGAGCGATGTTGGCGTTGTCACCGGTGGCAACCGGAGTAGCAGTGCTTGCTACCAGTGCGAACGGAGACATGGTGGATGGCATGGTGAAGTTCACCTTTCCGCCTGAAGCCGTTGCATTACCTTCTACCTTCCATGCGGTTGCACCGGTGGGGAGGTGATAAAGGTAGATCTTGGTGCCGTCTGCAACGCCGGGGATGCTGAAGGTAAGGGTCTTATTTGCTTCAGTAGCAGGGATATCACCATTCCACAGTACCTGGAGTGTTGCGGCAGTTTCAGTCTGTTCGGGAACAGCTGCAGCCTCATCGGCATTAGCAATGGTATCAGAAATGGGAGCGCTGGTATCAACGGGAGTACCGCTGTTATCAACGGTGATCGGGCCGGTAACGCTGACTGCAGCGAAGGCCATTGCCATACCAAGAACCATCACAAGAGCGAGGGCTAAAGCAGAGATCTTGAGTGTCTTTTTCATTTGATTTTCCTCCTTTCTCAAGTATTTATCTAAACGGCGGATGCCGAATAAATAGCTTATTGTACGGGTTCATAGAACAGCTGCACTATGAGCTCCTGAAGGGCATTTTCATCGTAGATGAACACATCGTTTATGCCCCCGCCTTTCGACTCTCCGGGGAGAGTATAGGCTTCTGTGTATTTGTAGCTTGACAGCTTTTTCAGATCATCCACGTTGATGTCTGAGTAGATATAGTTCTTTGCTTTGTCCAGGACCTCATCTACGAATGTGGATCCGCCCAGATTGCTGAGGTTTTTGAACATTTCGCCGGCCAGCCATTCCATCCTGTTGACGCGCTGTTCGGCGCTGCCGGTAACTTCCTTGTCCCTGTACCTTACGAAGCTCTCCGCCTGAGTGCCGTTCAGCACCACGGTCGCGCCTTTCTTGTAGGCGGGATCTATGTCGCTGAAGTCCTGATCGAAGGTGAGCTTCAGGCCGCCCATGGCATCGACTACTGTGGGGATGGCGTCCATTGTCATGGACATCGTGCCGCCTATGTACATGCCGTGAAGCAGGTTGCTTATGGCTTTCTTTGCAAGGTAGCAGCCGCGCTGGGCGCTGTCGGCGAAGGCGTACTGCAGTGCCAGATGCATGTTGCCTGCGTAGAGGAATTCGCCTGAATGGTTGTAGGCCTCTACTGTGGTCTGCGTATCTCTGGAGATGGAAAACGATGAGATCGTTTTCTTTGTATCGTCCAGGAGCAGAAGCATTATGGCGTCCGATCTGCCGCCTGTTCCTATGTTGCCTTTGGGATCTGTTACCTGTACGTTATCTATGCCCAGGAGCAGAAGTGTGGTAAGATCCCGCTTTGTATGCATCTTCTGGCCTTTGTAAGTGATGGTCTTGGACCATTCCCTGGTCTGGGCCTGTTCGAGGTACTGTTCGTACGGCGTCTTTGGCGGTTTGAATCTGTCGATCAGGGCGTCTACAAATTTTACCGCAAAGAAGAGGGCAAGGCAAGCCATTATTATGGCTAAAGCTATAAAAAACGGATATCTTTTATTCGTTTTCATTTTGCGGCCCGTTTGCCTGCGGTCTTAGAACCCCCGGACGCCTGGCTGCGCTTAGCCTGCTTCAGCAGACCGGAGCTTGCCTTGGACCTTTCCTCCATGCCTTTTATGTAGGGTATCTGTGCCAGGGTATCCAGCTGCAGGTACTTTCTTACGTCTTCGTCTGTCTTGATCGTGTCGTCCAGCAGGTACTTGACGGTGATGATGCCTATGATGACCACCGCTGCGGCAAGAGCGCCTATCATGGTGTTCTTGGTGGTGCTGGGGCTGGTTTTCTTTTCGGGGACCACGGCGCGCTGGACGACGGAGGGCTTGTCCGTGTTCATGATGTCCGAGATGGATTCCCGCACCTTTTCAGCCAGCGAGTTTGCTATATTGGCGGATATGACCGGGTTGGGGTTGGTAGCCGCGATCTCCAGCACGTGGGTGTTGGAGGGGTTGGTGATGGATACTGTGGCTTTGAGCTTTTCGTAGGTGGTGTCCAGGGCGAGCTCGTCTATTACGTCTTCAAGGGTGTCCCTCTGCATGGAGATGTATTGATAGTCCCCGGTGAGGTTGTTCTGGATCTGGATGCTGGCCAGGGATTCCAGACTGGTGCTCTTGGAGAAGACGAATATGGACGAGGTGGCTTTGTACTGCGGGGTGATGAAGAACTTGGTGATGCAGAATGCCAAAACCGCGCCGACGATGAATCCTATCGCCACGATCCATATCTTTTTCCATATGACGCGTGCGAGCTCCAGAAGGTCTATTTCCTGCTCGTCGTCTGTGTTTGGCTGGCGGACTGCAAAGTTCTTATCCACAGGGTACTCTCCCACTGATTAATAATCAGGATGATTATAATATAGGAATACTGAAAATGCAAGCCGCTTTGTGGAGCGGCGTTGCAAAAATGTGATGTTTTGAGGGAATGTTCGGGAAAGGGCGAACGGAAAGTAGGGAACGAGGAGAATCGTTCGGGGTTTTGGGGCGCGGAGCGGCGGCGGGGCGGCGGCCGTTTGCGTCAGCGGATGGCCGCGTTGAACTCGCGCACGCGGAGCGGGATGTCGGGGGCGCCGAAGACAGCGCTGCCGGCGACGATGATGTCGGTGCCGGCGTCAGCGATGGCCTTGCAGTTGGCAAGGCTTGCGCCTCCGTCTATCTCTATCGCGAACGTCAGTCCGCGTTCCTTTCTGATCCTGTCCAGCTGCCTGATCTTGTCCAGCGCCGAAGGTATGAACTTCTGACCGCCGAATCCGGGATTTACAGACATCACGAGGACCATGTCAAGGTCCCCGAGGACCCATTCGAGAGTCCCTATCGGTGTTGCCGGGTTGAGCGCCACGCCTGCCTTGATGCCGAGGTCCTTGATCTGCTGAATGACTCTGTGCAGATGAGGGCAGGCCTCCTGGTGGACTGTTATGAATTCGGTCTGAGGCGTTGCGAAATCGGGGATCCGAAGCTCCGGTCTTTCTATCATCAGGTGCACGTCGAAGGGCAGCGATGTTTTGCCTGCCATGCTCTGCACGACGAGCCCGCCGAACGTGATGTTCGGCACGAAGGCGCCGTCCATGACGTCCATGTGGACGTAGGCCGCTCCGCCTTCCTCAATCTGACTGACCTGCTCGGCAAGCCTTGAAAAGTCCGCCGAAAGTATCGATGGTGCGAGTTTTGCCATTTCA
>CAMYWZ010000104.1 GCA_947302945.1 uncultured Bacillota bacterium | reverse complement strand
CCTTGATGAGGCCCTGAAGGAGCGGCAGCTTGCCTTTTTCTATGCAGGCCTGTATCCTGCCGATGACGTCCGCGGACAGGAGCCTCTGGGGGTTCTCCCTTGAGGCGGCGTTCAGGAGCTCTCCTGTGGAGAGGTCCACGAGCCTTGCGACTACTGTGGTGGTGCCTATGTCCACAGCTATGCCGTAGCCGCTCTGAGCCTTAGGCGTGAACTGCGGCATGTAGCCGTCCGTCCTGATCTTGCTGATTATGGTCTTCTTCGGAAGGTAGAGCTCCGCGCTCTCCTCCACGAAAGCCTGGCAGGTGAGGACTTTTTCGCTGCCCAGGTAGGCGCTGCACTTGCCGCACTTGCCGTTGCCTCCGCAGGGGGTGGCAGGCATGAGGCTGTGAGCTTCCAGAAGCTCCGAAAGCTTCGTTTTCCCCGAGAATTCTATCTCGGTGAGCTTATTCTGATCGTATACTTTCAGTACTGACATAGCCATCACCTTTATTATATATGGTTATCCTCTGCAATTCATTTGACAAAGTGACAAAATTATCTGTCGATTTTTAGAGAAGAATCACGAAAAAAATATAATTTTTTTGAACAAAGGTGTTCACAAATTTTATATTTTGTGTTATCATACTCTACGTAAAAGATTGTACCAAAAAAAAAGCGGTAATTCAAGGAGTTGCGCTATGCAAACAAACAGCTTGATCGCTGAGCTTGCCGAAAGCTGCGTCCAGGCCTTCAGTAAGTCAAGCGGCATAGGCTGTGAGTTCTGCAGCCAGAAAGGCGAAGTCATCGCCTCAGACGGCTTTTGCTGCAGCATCTGCAACATATGCAGCGAAGTAGGCATCTCAAAAGACGACTGCGTAAGGCTCCACGCCTTCACCGCAAAAGCGTCGGAACGCGAAGACGGAAAGTACATGTACGAATGCCCTCTGGGCTTGTCCTGCATCACTTCCGCAGTGCTCTCGGACAGCATTCCCGGAGCAAGGCTCACTCTCGGCCCCTTCCTCATGGAAGACCGTCAGGACTTCGCGGATTACGACCTTGCGCAGCTCATGAAGCTGGAACCCAAAGCCGTAGAGTCCGTAAGGGCAAAGCTCGGCTCCGTACCCGTCGTCGAACCGCAGGCCGTAAATGCGTTTTCTCAGCTTCTTGTCTACTCGGCTGCCTTCCTCAGCTCGAGCGGCAAAAGCGGGGATTATCTCTCGGATCTGGAATCCGGAAGCATCAAGGCATGGGAAACTGAAAACAGGATAGATCCTTCGGAAACGGTGGCAAAAGTAACCGGCTACTTGGAAGAGAACTTCAGCAAGGATATCTCTCTTCTGGATATAGCCAGGTTCGCCGGCATGACTACTTCCTACCTCTGCCGGCTCTTCAAGAAAGAGATGAACACCACCGTAAACGCGTACCTTACCCGCGTCAGAATAGACAAGAGTAAGGAGCTTCTGGAGACGGAGGAGAGCATCGCCGATATCGCAAAGAAATGCGGTTTCTCGGATCAGAGCTACTTCACCAAAGTCTTCAGACAGACAGAGGGCATGACCCCTCTTAAATACAGGAAGAACTGTCAGAACTCTTAGCAATACTTTCTGTGCGGAATACTGCCGTCAGACCTGCTTTAAACCACTCCTTAAAGCAACTGACGGCGGCATTCTTTTTTGCGCAAAAAAGCGCTTGACACTGTACTATGTGTTGTAGTACACTTGTGTCACAAAGGAGGTAAGAGGATGATCAAACTTGATCTGAAAGCCAAAAAGTCCATCTATGAACAGATAGTGGACGGCTTTAAAGAGGAGATCGTCACGGGACAGCTTTCCCCGGGCGATCAGCTTCCTTCTGTGCGGGATCTTTCGGCAAGGCTCACTGTAAACCCGAACACCATCCAGAAAGCCTTCAGGGCGCTGGAAGCTTCGGGCTACATCTATCCGGTCGCGGGCAGGGGAAATTTCGTAAGCGACCAGATAAACGCCGCAAGCGAAAGCCAGAAGGAAGAGATATACGCGAAGATCGCGTCAGCCGTAGACGAGCTGCGCTACCTTGGCGTAAAGACAGAAGAAATAGCGCAGAGGCTTGCGCATATCACAGATGAAAGGAGGGGCAGCGATGATTAGAGTCACAGACCTTACAAAATCGTTCGACGGCGTCAAAGCGCTCGAAGGACTGTCGCTGCACGTGGAGAAGGGCGCCGTTTACGGCCTCATAGGGCCCAACGGCTCCGGAAAGACCACGCTCATAAAGCACCTCACGGGAGTCATGGCGCCTGACAGCGGAAGCTGCGAGATAGCCGGCATGCCCGTGATGGACAACGTGGAAGTAAAGAAGATCACAGGCTACGTTCCGGACGAGCTGTATTTCTTCGCGAACTACAGCCTCAAGGACATGAGCAGGTTCCTTGAAAAGGTCTGCCCGAGCTGGGGCAGGGAACGCTACAGCAGGATGCTTTCGGATCTGGGGCTCCCGGAAACAGGAAAGATCAGCCGCTTCTCAAAGGGGATGCAGAAGCAGGCAGCTTTCCTTCTGACCATGAGCCAGCGCCCGGACGTCCTGATATTGGACGAGCCTATCGACGGTCTGGATCCCATCATGCGCAGGAAGGTATGGGGATGCCTTCTGGAGGACGTCGCCGACAGGCAGATGACCGTGCTCATAAGCTCGCACAACCTTCGCGAACTCGAGGGCATATGCGACAGCGTCGGCATCATAAACAAGGGGAAGCTTTTGTTCGAGGGGAAACTGGACGAGCTCAAGGGGAAGGCCAAAGACATGAGCCTTGAGGAGCTCTTCTTCTACGAGATGGGAGGTGAGCAGCTGTGAAAAAGGGAAAACTCATAAGCAGCGCTCTGCTTTTGGAGAATTTCAGGAGGTTCTGGTCTATCTCAGCGGTAGGCTTCCTGTTCTATTTCATGAGCGGGCCTTACATAATGCTGTACAGGTCCGGAAGGTCTGCGTATTCCGCCGGATATTACGGTGTAACGTGGCCCGATACCTACTTCCTGGGCAATCTGATGGATAATCAGAACTTCGGCTTTGAGGCCATGCACCTGGTGCTTCCGGTCGTGGCTGCGGTCTGCGTGTTCTCTTACCTGAACAAGACGAACAGCGTCGGCTTCGTGCACGCGCTGCCGCTTTCAAAACGCACGCTTTTCGCGACGAACTGCCTGTCCGGGCTGGGGCTGAGCTTCGTGCCTTACCTCATAAACTGGGTGATCTGCATGGTCTGCATGGCCGGAATGGGCGGGGGAGTGCTCAAAGAGTACGCCGTTTCCGCATTCGTGTGGCTGCTGTCGACTCTGGTCATACAGTGCTTCGTCTTAAGCCTTGCGGTCCTGGCCTGCATGGTGTCCGGGAACGGGGTCATAGCGCTGCTGACAGGCTTTGCGTTCAACTTCCTGCCGCACGCTCTGCTGCTGTCAGCGCTTGCCTACGAGGAGAATTTCCTCTTCGGCTTCGTGAACGACGGGATAGGCGATACGGTATTCTATCTGAGCCCCTGGTCCTGCACCATATACGACGACGGGATAGGCGGCTGGGCCCTTCTGATCTACTTCGCGGTAGCTGCGGCGGTCGCGGTCCTTGCGGACGTGCTCTACCACAGGAGAAAGCTCGAGCGCGCAGGTGACAGTTATGTATTCGGCTGGATGCAGACCATAATAGGCTTCCTGTTCGTGTACTTCTTCACCTCGGTTACGGGTCTGATGTTCTTCGAGGGCTTCGGTATCATGGCCTACGTGCTGGGCTTCATCATAGGCTTCCTCGTAGGACAGATGATATCCCTCAAGACCCTGCACATTTTCAATAAGAAGAGCCTCAAGAACCTGGTGATCTTCGCGGTCATCATGGCGCTGATAGTGTCGGCATTCGCCGTGGACATCTTCGGCTTCGAAAAGCGCGTTCCCAAGGCTGAGAGAGTGGAGAAGGTCGAATACATGGGCATGAGCCCGCAGAACGTCTATTCCACGATGTACTTCACTTCGGAGGACGCGATAAAGAACGCGGTCGGCCTGCACCAGGAGATCGTGGACGATCTGGACGCTGTCAAGGCGGAGCTGGACGACGAAAGCTGGAGCAATGAATACAACAACGACCACAGGTATCCGTTCGTCAGCGTCACTATCAAGTATTATCTGAAGAACGGCGGCGTCATGGCAAGGTCCTACAGGCTGAAGACCACGCGCGTCTCCGAAAGCCCGAGCTATAAGGCCCTCATGAACTCCACCGAAGCCATCCAGTCGCTCGAAGCGCTCAGGACCATGGAAGCGGACGAGCTTCTGTTCAGCATCATGACTGAATACGGCGACTACGGAGTCGGAAACGGCATCAGCCTTACGGATTCGCAGGCCAGACAGCTGCTGGAGGCCATGGCGCTCGACATCCGGGACACCATAAAGTCCGGCAGGTTCGTGGAAAGCAAGCAGGTCTACAACCTGGACCTTACCGCGATGACCTCAAAGTACTCCGAGGCCGAGGCTGAAGCGCTGGACAAGTACTATGACAGGGTCTACAACCACCGCGCGGGCGACCGCGCATACGTAAAGCCCGAGGACAACAACGGCAAAGGCGCCTGGCGCGTATACTTCATGAACTTCGAGATCTTCGACTCCTACACCCGCACCGTCACCCTCCTGAAAAGCTGGGGCTACTGATGACAAAACAACAAAGCGGGCAGGGCTGACAGCTCTGCCCGTTTTTTTAGTGCCAAAGGATAAAAACATAACAGCTAAACGTCTGCAGGGTAGTACCGCATTAAACCTGACAGAGACTATTGATGCAGCTCTTTGACTTTATGCGCCGCAGACTATATAATGAGTCTGTGTTTTAGTTTGTCCTGAAAAGGGAAGAAAGGACTGTAAGGATGGATACCCGTGGTTATGCGATGCAGGATCTGATCCAGGAAAACGAGGCGCTGAGGAAAGAGAACGAGGAGCTTTCGCGGAAGCTGTCGGAGGCTAAGGCCGCTGATATGGCCAAGGAGACATTCCTTTCCAACATGTCTCACGATATACGCACTCCAATGAACGCCATAGTGGGTATGACAGCTCTTGCAAAGAATCATATAGACGAAAAAAGCCGCGTCCAGGACGCGCTTGGAAAGATAGAGACTGCAAGCAGCCACCTTCTGAAC
>CAMYWZ010000103.1 GCA_947302945.1 uncultured Bacillota bacterium | reverse complement strand
GCCGAGAACGAACAGCTCAAAAGCGAGATAGTCACTCTCAAGCGCCCCCTTGGCGCAAAGCTGAACGTCAACGAGCTCCAGGAGGTCCTCGGCGTTTCCTGCACTCCTATCAGGGAAGCCGTCAACCGCCTTCAGCAGGACGGCCTCGTCACCTACGAAAACAACGTCGGCGCGCACATACTCGACCTTACCGCAAAAGACGTCGAAGAGATACAGTACGTAGGCTGCCTCCTCCACTGCGAGGCCGCCAAGCTCTCCATGCAGCAGAGCGATCCCGATAAAGTAGCAGCGGAGCTTTCCGCAAGGCTCGCGGATTACAAAGCCGCAAAAACAGCCCAGGCAGAGGCTCTCAGCGTGGTCAACTTCATCAGAGTCTTCTATAAATACTGCGGCAACAGCAGACTGGAAAAGTCCCTCTTTGCCATCCAGGGCCAGCAGATCCTTCTGCGCAACATGTACGCATCCCTGTGCCCCTCAAGGGCTTCGGACGCGGATCTCCTTCAGGCCATAGTGGATTCCTTCGCCGCAAAAGACCTCCCCTCCGTCAGGCTGCTCATAACCCAGCACGTTGAGCGCATGAACAAAGCTATCATAGAGGCTTTATGATGCGGGCGGATTTCAGATACGACGACAAAGTCACCAACTTCGTGTTCATAGGGGAAGCCGGCTGCGGCAAGTCGGAGACAGCTATCAACCTGGCCTACGATCTTGCTAAGGAAGGCTCAAAGCCCGTCCACTTCTTCGACCTGGACATGACCAAGCCCCTCTTCCGCTCAAGGGATAAGGCAAAGCCCATGGAAGAAGCAGGCATCACGGTCCACTTCGAGGAGCAGTTCTACGACGCCCCCACCCTCGTCGGCGGAGTAAGGCCCCTCATGGCAGATCCGGACTCCTGGGTCATTCTGGACATAGGCGGAGACTACATAGGCGCCCGCGAGATCGGCGGCTTCGCGCCCATCGTAAACAGAGACAACACAGCCGTTTACTACATCGTGAACAGCTTCAGACCGTGGTCGGCCACCATAGACCACATAGACGGAGTGCTCTCTCAGGTCCTGGGAGTCTCCCACATACAGCTCGAAAAGCTCAGGTTCATAGGAAACCCCAACCTGGGTGTAAGGACCACAGCGGAAGACGTCCTCAAAGGCATAGAGGACACAAAAGCCATACTCGGCGGTGTGGTCCCGATAGACTTCTTCTGCGCAAAGAGGCAGATCGCGCAGGCGCTGCCGGATGATATCAAGGTCTACCCCGTAGACCTGCACCTTACGTATTTCTGGGAGGACGATCTGGCCTAGCGGCCCATCCCCTGCCCTCAAATAAAGCATCAACCTGTTTTTAATGAAAGGAAGAAGAGAACATGGCAATGATCAAAGTCGTTTATGAACGATGCAAGAGCTGCGGCTATTGCGTTAAGTTCTGCCCCAAACACGTTCTCGAGATCGGCACCAAGGTCAATTCCAAGGGCTACGAGTACGTTGAGCCGGTCCGCCAGGATGACTGCATAGGCTGCGCTATCTGCGGCCGCATCTGTCCGGACGGAGCCATCGAAGTCTATAAGTAAAGGAGGCAATCAGAATGGCAAGAGTATTTATGAAGGGTACCGAAGCTATAGCTGAAGCCGCCGTCCGCACAGGCTGCCGCTTCTTTGCAGGCTACCCCATCACACCGCAGAACGAGATCCCCGAGTACTTCTCCAGGCGTCTGCCTGAAGTTGGCGGAGTCTTCGTACAGGGCGAATCGGAAGTCGCTTCCGTAAGCATGGTATACGGCGCCGCTTCCGGCGGAACACGTTCCATGACCAGCTCGTCCTCCCCGGGAATCTCCCTTAAGAGCGAAGGTATTTCCTACTGCGCAGCAGCAAGGATCCCGATGGTATACGTCAACGTCTCCAGAGGAGGCCCGGGCGTTGGCTCCATCCAGCCCGCACAGATGGACTATCTCCAGGCTACCAAGGCTTCCGGCAACGGCGGATTCCGCATGAGAGTATTCGCTCCCGCATCCGTCCAGGAAGCAGTAGACATGACATACAAAGCTTTCGACGTAGCTGACCAGTACAGAAGGCCCGTCCTCATCCTCATCGACGGCGTCGTCGGCACCATGATGGAGCCGGTAGAACTTCCCCCGATGAAGTCGGACGAAGAAGTCGCCGCCATGAAGGAAGCCAAGAAGGCATGGACCCTCACAGGCCACAAGCTGGACTACGCTCACAGAGCATGGATACAGCCGGGCAACTGGTCCACCAAGGTAATGCAGTCCGACAGCGAGGAAGACGCAGCCCTCTACAAGTCCTGGCAGAAGGAAGCCGAAGCCGAAGAGTTCATGCTCGACGACGCTGAGGTGGTCCTCACAGGCTACGGCATCTCCGCCCGTATAGGCAAGTCCGCTGTCAAGATCCTTCGCGCAGAAGGCATCAAGGCCGGCCTCATCAGAGCAAAGACCGTATATCCGTTCCCGTACGAAGCTTACGACCACATCAACTACAAGAAGGTAAAAGGCATACTCGACATCGAGATGTCTATCCCTGCCCTCTTCGTGGAAGACGTACAGGTCGCTGTAAAGGACCGCGCTCCGATCAGCACCTGCCTGTGCTCAGGCGGAAACATCATGACCCGCGAAGCAGTTCTCACTGCTGCCAGAAAGATAATGGAGGCAAAGTAACATGGAACTGATCTATTCAAGAACTAAAACCATCCAGGAAGACAAAGTCTCCGGATTCTGCCCCGGCTGCATGCACGGTACAGTAATGAAGCTCATAGGCGAAGTCATAGACGAGCTTGGCATCATCGAAAAGACTGCATGCGTTCTGGGTATAGGCTGCTGCGGTCTGCAGATGGACTACATGGCTTACGACAACGCCACCGCTCCTCACGGAAGGGCCTGCGCAGTCGCCACCGGCCTCAAGCGCACCAACCCCGACACCCTCGTATTCACCTACCAGGGCGACGGCGACCTCGCATCCATAGGCCTTGCCGAGACCATGTCCGCAGCCAACAGAGGCGAGAACATCACCGTCATCTTCATCAACAACGGTATCTACGGAATGACCGGCGGCCAGATGGCTCCTACCACCCTCGTGGGCATGAAGGCTTCCACCGCCCCCTTCGGCCGCAACGCCAAGGATCACGGCTACCCCATGCACATGTGCGAGATCCTCAACCAGCTCACCGCTCCTGCATATCTTGTCAGGACCAGCTGCAACAATCCGCAGAACGTCATGAAGACCAAGAACGCCATCAAGAAGGCATTCAAGAACCAGCTCGAGGGCAAGGGCTTCTCCATGGTCGAGATAGTCACCTCCTGCCCCACCAACTGGGGTCTTGATCCTCTCAAGTGCCTGGACTACATCGAAGAGAAGATGCTTCCCGAGTATCCTCTCGGAGTCATTAGAGACAGATAAGGAGGAACGAATATGGAAACAAATCTTTGCGTAGCCGGCTTCGGCGGCCAGGGCGTAATGACCCTCGGCAAGTTCCTCGCGGACGCCACCTGCAACTCCACGGATAAGAACATTACCTTCTTCCCGTCCTACGGCGCAGAGCAGCGCGGAGGCACAGCAAACTGCTTCGTAGTCATCTCCGACGACGAGATCGGAGCTCCCCTGGGAGACGTCATGGACGACCTCATCGTCCTCAACGGACCGTCCCTCAAGAAGTTCCTCCCCACCCTTAAAAAGGGCGGAAACCTCTTCATCAACAGCTCCATCGTAACTGACGAGATCACCCGCACCGACATCAAGGTCGTCAAGGCTCCCGTCACCGAGCTTGCTCTTGAGATGGGCAACGCCAAGGTCCTCAACGTCATCATGCTGGGCGTATACGTAGGCTACACCGAAGTCATCGACCCCGCAGTCGTCTGGGCCACCATAGAGCACAAGCTGGCCTCCAAAGCCAAGCTCCTGCCCCTCAACAAGGCAGCCTTCGAGAAAGGCCTGGAGATAGGACGCTCACAGAAGTAGAGCTTTTAAGGCAATTCAAAACTCCCGGAGCATTTCCGGGAGTTTTTGTGTTTTGATTTACTGTCTTAGGACCGGCAGCGTGGCTCCGCCGAAGGGCATGGCTATGACTGAGGCGTCTTCGCCGTAGTCTTTCATGGCGGCGGAGAAGGCTTCGGCGAGGCTGCGTCTGGGGACCATGAAGAACTGCCTGACGAGCTCGTCATCCATTTCCGAGACAAGATCCACCTGAGCCTTAAGCTCTGTCATTGCGATGGCGGCGGCTTTGTGGCCTCCGAGCTGGAAGTGCCTGTGGATGCGCTCTATAAGGTCTTCCGGCTTTTGCGAGGACTGAATCCATTCAGTGAACACCTTGTTTCCGGGGCCTTCGTGGCAGGCTCCGACAAGGATGATGCGGCCACCTTCCCTTACGGCGTGCTTCGCGTTGTCGAGGGCTTTCTGGACCTGGTAGAGGTTGGCGTCCTTGGGGGCACCGCCCTGGCTGACTATGACTATGTCCGCGAGGCTGTCTATGGGCCTGATGTACATCCTGTTGAGGTATTCGCAGGCGTCGCGGTGGGCCTTTACGACGTCCCCCGCGGCTGCGTAGACTATGCGGCGGTGCTCGTCCAGCACGACGTTGACTATGAAGTCCACGCCTACCATGGCGCCGGCTTCCTCTATGTCTTCGCGGACCGGGTTGCCTTCGAGATGGCCGGTCCTGGCCTGTGCCTCGACCATCATCCTGTGGTTGGCCTGGATGGCGGCTGGCGTTGAAACTCCCGGCATTATGGCCTTGTAGCCGCCCGAGTAGCCTGCGAAGTAGTGGAACTCCACGTTGCCAAGGCATATCCGCAGATCCGCTTCCGCGACGATCCTTGTGATGTCCACCGGAGTGCCGCGGCTGGTCGTTCCGAAGCTGACGCAGTCGTCCGGGGTGCTGTCCATGCAGCGCACGCGGCTGTAGACGTCCTCACCCACGAGCTTTTTCCTCTCCTCTTCGGTGTGGCCTCTGTGAGAGCCGAGCCCGAAGACTACGGTGATGTCCGCGTCCGGGATGCCGGCAGCATTGAGCTCCTCAAGGACCGAGGGAAGCACGTCGAAGCTGGGCATGGGCCTTGAGATGTCGCTGGTGACGATCACGGTCTTCTGCCCCGGTCTTGCGATATTTCTGAGTTTGTCCGAAGCGACCGG
>CAMYWZ010000102.1 GCA_947302945.1 uncultured Bacillota bacterium | reverse complement strand
CCCCCACTCCTGCCACTCTCTGGGCAAGAGCTACACCTGCACGGCGGCCCTGATAGCCATGACCGAGGGGCTTTTAAGCCCGGACGACCTGATCACGGACATATTCAGGGACGAGATAGAGGCCTTCCAGATCACGCCGCACCCGGACATGAAGAAGGTAACCGTCAGGCACATCATGACCATGTCCAGCGGCACGAAAGGCATGCCGGCGCTCAACGACATGTGGCTTCGGAACTTCCTCGCAAGCCCCATGCAGTTCGAGCCGGGAAGCACTTTCATGTACAACACCACCGGATCCTGCGTCCTGGGCGCCGTAGTTGAGAAGGTGACTGGCAAAGGCCTCCTGGAATACATGAAAGAAAAGCTCTTCTGCCGCATTGGCATAGGAGACGGCGATATAATCTGGCAGAAGTTCGCGAACGGCATGTACGCCGAGCCGGGCATCTGCGCCACCACGGAAGCGAACCTCAAGCTGGGGCTCTTCTACATGGCCGGAGGCTTCGCGGACGGAGAGCAGATCATAGACAAGAAGCTCATGAAGCAAGCGGTCACCCAGCAGATCAGCACCGAAGGCTGGCCCGATCCTGTGGGAAGATACGGCTACGGCTACCAGCTGTGGATGGGCAGCCTGCCCGGGACTTACCGCTTCGACGGAGGCCAGGGGCAGCTGTGCGTATGCTGTCCCGCAAAGGACATAGCAGTCGCCATCCATCAGGCAGGCCGCGATCCGGGCGGCACAGGCAAATGCCTGGAGCTCATACACGAATTCATGGCCGACAGCGAGGATGTAGCGCCAAGCAGCCTGCCCGGCGCCTTCGAAGAGGACGCCGAGGCCCTCGCGGAGCTCAGGGACTACCTCGCCGGCAGGCACATCTACGTTCCCAAGCCGTCTGAAGAGACTCAGAAAGCGATAAAACTGCAGGCTGAAAAGCTCGCCGGCGTCTACCACGTGGTCCCGGGCGACAGAGTACAGCCCTGGATAGAGGTCGTGCCCCTGGACTACGACTTCTGGAGATATTTCTACGACCCGTCGTTCGCCGTTCACCTTAAGACCATAGAGATAAGGCCCGAAGAAGGCGCCGTGCGCGTCGTCTTCAACGGCAGAAGCGCCGTTCTTGCGCGCTTCGACGGCAAGACCGAGGTCTGCACCACCCCCAGCCCGCTCCCGGGTCTGGACAAGACCTGCTCCTTTGCCGGCCTTGACATCGACGGAGACCTCCGCATCTACATACGCTGGCTCAACGGCTGGTTCAGGTGCACCATCATGATCACCCCGCTCGGCGACGGCGCCATAGGCATACGCACCGAAAAGGACATGCTGCACGAAGGCGGCCAGACCTGGACCGGCGCCGCCAAAGCCGTCATCATAAACAGATAGCACCTCAGAAACGGTCCTCCCGGCACCATCAGGGACGGTTCTCCCGGTGCCAAACCACACGAAAAACAATGACCGGCAGCAAAAGACCTTATCAAAGATGCACGCAGTGCGTCATGGACACTACGGACTCGAAGATCACCTTCGACGAGAACGGCGTCTGCGACCACTGCCGTAACTTCGAAAAAAACATAAAGCCATACTGGAAGCCTCAGGAAAACAGACTGGATGAGCTCGAGCAGCTGGCCGCAAAGATACGCAAAGCCGGGAAAGGACGCGAATACGACTGCATCCTGGGGCTTTCGGGCGGCGCTGACAGCTCCTATCTCGCGTACATCGCCAAAGAGATCATGCACCTCCGGCCCCTCGTCTACGTCGTGGACACGGGCTGGAATCTTAACGTTGCCGTCGAGAACATCGAGAAGATAGTAAAAGGCCTGGATCTCGACATGTACACGGAGGTCGTCAACTGGAAAGAGATGGCCGATCTTCAGCTGTCATATTTCAAGGCATCCATATCTTCGTGCGACGACCCGCAGGACCATGCCATATTCGCGGGGCTTTACAATTACGCTGTAAAACACAGGATCAAATACGTTCTTACCGGCGCCAACAGCGCTACGGAATTCATCCGTCCGCCTGTCGAATGGCTTTACATGAACGACATCGTCATGATGAAAGACATACACGACAGATTCGGGAAGATCCCTCTTAAGACTTTCCCCATGTGCGGGATCTTCAGGTACAAGATACTGTACCGCTACGTCTTCGGCATGCAGCGCGTGTTCCCGCTGGACTACGTCGTTTACGACAAAGAGAAGGCCATGGAGCTCCTGCACGAGAAGTTCGGATGGACAAAGTACGAGAACAAGCACTACGAAAACGTCTTCACCCGCTTCTTCGAAGGGTACTACCTGCCGCACAAATTCGGATTCGACACACGGAAGAACGTCCTCTCGAATCAGATCCTTGCCGGGACGATGACAAGGGACGAAGCGCTGAAGATACTCTCCGAGCCTCCTTATGATCCGGACCAGATGCAGCTCGACAAGGAGTACGTCGCGAAAAAGCTCGGGATCACAGCAGAGGAATTCGACAGGATCATCGCGCTTCCGAACAGGACGCCGGCCGATTACAAAAACCAGATGTGGATGATCAGGCTGGGAGTTGCCGTCGAGCGCCTTTTGGGAAAGGAAAAACGAAATCTGAAGGTCTGAGAATGATAGCCATACTCGACTACGGCCTCGGCAACCTCGGCTCCATCGCCAACATGCTGAGGGTCATAGGTGAAAAGAACAGGATAACGGCAGATCCGAAAGAGATCGCGAAGGCGGACGGCCTGATACTTCCCGGCGTCGGCGCCTTTGACGCGGGTATGAGGAACCTCAGCGGAAGAGGTCTTGCTGACGTCATCAAAGAGCGCGCCTCGGCAGGCACCCCCATCCTCGGGATATGCCTGGGGATGCAGCTTCTTGGGCGCAGCAGCGAGGAAGGCGTGCTGCCCGGCCTCGGTCTGATACCTTTCGACTGCAGAAGGTTCAGCCTCCCTGACGGCACGGATCTGAGGATACCTCACATGGGCTGGGACGTCGTGGATATGAAACAGGAGCACCCACTGGTCAGCGGCCTTGAGGGCACGCAGCGGTACTATTTCGTGCATTCCTACCACGCCGTCTGCGACAGCGCGGAGAACGTCCTGATGACCTGCGATTACGGCTATGAGTTTACGGCCGCGGTCGTAAAGGATAAGATCATGGGAGTGCAGTTCCACCCCGAGAAGAGCCACGATTTCGGGCTGGCTCTGCTTACGAATTTTGCCCGGATCTGCAGGGGGGAATAGACCATGTTCACAAGACCGAGGATAATCCCCACACTGCTGATCGATGACAGAGACCTTATAAAGACCGTACGCTTCGGAGAGCGCACCTACCTCGGAGACCCGGTGAACGCCGTGAAGATCTTCAACCGCAAGCGCGTCGACGAATTGTCGGTACTGGACATCGGGGCGACGAAAAACGGCCGGGAGCCGGACTTCGAGATCCTGAAAGACATAGCCAGCGAAGCGTTCATGCCCTTAAGCTGCGGCGGAGGGATCAGGACGGTCGAACAGATACACGACCTGCTTTCTATCGGGTACGAAAAAGTCGTTATTAACACCGGACTTGTAAGAGACCCGGAACTGATAAGGAAGGCGGCTGAGCTGGCCGGGTCGCAGAGCATAGTGGCGTCGATAGACGCTAAAACAGTCGGCGGCAGCTATAAATGCTGCATAGCAGACGGCACCGAGACCGTGGATATAAGCCCGGCGGAGCTCGCGAAAAAGGCCGAAGCGCTCGGCGCCGGAGAGATAATCATAAACTCCGTGGACAGGGACGGGATGATGTCCGGCTACGACATCGCTCTGGTGCGCAGCGTCGCGGACGCTGTGAAGATCCCGGTGATAGCCATAGGCGGAGCCGGCGGTATAGCCGACCTTAAGGAAGTGCTGACACAGGGCCACGCCCACGCAGCCGCCGGAGGCAGCATGTTCGTGTACTACGGACGGCTGAAGGCCGTGCTCATAACCGCTCCGGGCGAGCAGGAGCTGACAGCCGCAGGCATCTATAAAGAGTAAAACACACACCGGGGCATAACAGAAGGACAGGAGAAACGATATGGCACATGTAAGATTCAACTACCGCAGCGAGGCGCTCAGCAAGTACATAGACGTAACGGTCACGTTTCCGGCGGACAATTACAGCTTCTACACGGACGAGTCCGCGAGGAAGCCGCGCATAAGCCACGGCAAAAATACCAAGCCGCAGTACAGGCCGGGCATGAAGTTCCAGACCGTCTACCTGATCCACGGCGGCGGAGACGACGACACCACGCCCTACCGTTTCACCAACGTGGAGCGCTACGCGGACGAGAACAACGTGATGCTCGTAACGCCTGATATTTCAAACAGTTTCGGCGCCGACACCGAGTACGGCATGGACTACGAGCTGTTCCTCACGTCGGAGCTGCCCTGCCTCATCCAGGCCATTTTCCCATCCTCGCCCAGGCGCGAGGACAACTTCATCATAGGCTTCGCGATGGGCGGCAACGTGGCGCTTTCGGCTGCGCTCAGGTACCCGGAGCTCTACAGCGTCTGCGTCGACATGTCGGGCGGCATAGGCTACACGCTCAACACCGCGGGCTTTAAGGCCGAGATGGAGAGCGATCACTTCAAAAACCACTTCTTCCTGCACAACGCCACCTTCGGGCCGGCGGACAAGCTGGAGGGTTCAAAGCACGACCTCTACCCAATCGCCAAAGCTCTGATCGGGTCCGGAAAGCCGGTGCCGCAGTTCATCATCCTGCACGGCTCCGAGGAGGGCTTCATCGGCGACCGCGTGGCCAAAGACGCCGAGATCATGAAAGAGCTCGGCTTCCCGCTCAAGTACGTGGTGGAACCGGGCGGCAAGCACGACTTCTACCTTTGGGACAAGTACCTGAAGATCGCCCTCGACGAGTGGCTCCCCCTGAAGAGAGACCCAAAGTCCGCACTTTAGGGACGGTTCTCTTGGTGCGGCACCAAAAGGACCGTCCCTGAGGTGCCGAATAAAACAAGGAAAGAGATAACATGAAAAAAGCGAAACTGATACTGGACAAGGATTACGTCATCTCTGAGATAGACCCGCGCGTGTACGGGTCGTTCGTGGAGCACCTGGGGCGCAGCGTTTACACCGGCATCTACGAGCCGGGGCATCCGCTGGCGGACGAGGAAGGCTTCAGGAGGGACGTGCTGCAGCTGGTCAGAGGCCTTGATCTTTCCGTG
>CAMYWZ010000101.1 GCA_947302945.1 uncultured Bacillota bacterium | reverse complement strand
AATGCATACTTTTTTGTATCCGGAGCACAGAAATGACAGAAAAGCAGGCACTCTACTACAAGATATGTTATGAGAAAGGGAACATCGCTACTGCAGCGGAGTCCCTTTTCGTTTCAAGATCTGTAGTTTCCAGGATGGTCAGCGAGCTCGAAAAGGAGTTCGGAACCGTCTTCTTCAAGCGCGGCAAGACGGGTGTCAAACCCACGAAAGCCGGCGACGTAATGTATAAGGGCATCTGCGATGCTATGAAAGCGCAGGAGGCGCTCGCAAAGAAGCTGAAAGAGATCAAGGACTGATTCACATCAGGGCATGAAGCAAAAACAGCACAACAGAGCACGCGTTTTTGATGCGTGCTTTTTGATTCTATGATATAATTTATAAAAAATATAAGGGAGTTTTATATGGAATACAGAATAAGCGGCGAGAACATGCCTGTAGTCATCTGCGATCTTGAAAGCGGAGAATCCATGATAACCGAGGGCGGCTCCATGGCCTGGATGAGCCCCAATATGGAGATGTCCACCAGCGGCGGCGGCAGCCTTGGCAAGGCCTTCGGAAGGCTGATCTCCGGCGAGCGTATTTTTCAGAACACATACACGGCGCGCGGCGGAAAAGGCATGATCGCCTTCGCGCCCAGCTTCCCCGGCCAAATACTCGCTCTGGACGTTGCCCCAGACAAGCCCCTGATCCTTCAGAAGAGGGCGTTCCTTGCGTCGGAGAGCGGCGTGGAGCTTTCCACTTACCTGCAGAAGAAGGGCATGGTTGGATTCTTCGGCGGCGAGGGCTTCATAATGCAGAAAGTCACCGGAAACGGCAAAGTCTTCGTGGAGATCGACGGTTCCGCCGTCACCTACGAGCTTGAGGCCGGCCAGCAGCTCGTCGTTGACACCGGCAGCCTGGCTGTGATGGACGCCACCTGCACCATGGACGTCGTGGCCGTAAAGGGGGCCAGGAACATCCTGTTCGGCGGCGAGGGCCTCTTCAACACCCTGATCACCGGCCCCGGCAAAGTGGTGCTCCAGACCGTATCGTTTACCGGTCTCGTTTCCTCCATCGCCGCAGCCATCCCCAGCACCAACAACTGACACACGCAAAAAGGCGGGGCCTGAAAGCCCCGTCTTTTTATTATACCTATTAAGCCTTCCCCTTCAGGGGAAGGTGGTCCGCAGGACCGGATGAGGTGTTACGCTAACGAGATGATATCGGCTGCCATTGCGGATCCTGTGGGATCCATGCCTGCGCCGCGCCCCGAAAGGAATATCTTGTCGGCCATGTTGCAGCTTATCAGTATTCCGTTGAACTCGTTCCTTACCGCGGCCAGCGGGCTTTCCGAAGAGACCTCCGTGGGCCTTACGAAGGCTTCCACGCTGCCGTCCTCCTTAAACTCCGCGCTTGCGAGAAGCTTCAGCTTGCAGCTGTGCTGGGTGGCAAGGCGAAGGTCGTCCCTTGTGATCTGCGTGATGCCTGTGCGGTCTATGTCCCTGGGGTGGATGTATACTCCGAAGCACTCGGCTATGAGTATGGAGAGCTTGTTTGCGGAATCTATGCCTTCAACATCCGCGGTGGGGTCCTGCTCGGCGAAGCCGTTTGCCTGGGCCTGCTTAAGGGCCGTCTCGTAGGGGAGGCCTTCCTCTTCCATCTTGGTGAGAATGTAGTTCGTGGTGCCGTTGACTATGCCCTGGATCTTCGTGATGCGGTTGGCTACGAGGGACTTCCTGATCGTTTCGATGACCGGGATGGCGCCGCCGACAGAGGCTTCGTACCTGATCTGCACGCCGTTTTCGGCTGCGGTCCTGCGGAACATGTCGTAGTTCGCGGCGATGACTGCCTTGTTGGGCGTTACGACGTGCTTTCCGGCCTTAAGAGCCCTGAGCATGAAGGTGGTGGCCGGTTCGGTGCCGCCTATTATCTCGGCGACTATCTTTATCTCCGGGTCGGCAAGGATGGATTCGAAGTCCTGGGTGAAGAGCTCTTTTGGAGCAAGCCCGCTTTCGATGACGGCGGGGTTCTTCTCCAGTATCCTTGCGACTTCAATGCGTTTTCCGGTCTTTCTTTCTATTTCCGCGGCGTTCTGAGTAAGAGCCCTGTAGGTGCCCTTGCCGACTATGCCGAATCCAAGCAGTGCGACTTTTGTAGTCATGTTTCCTCCACGGCTGCGGTCTTTCGCCCGAGTCCTGTTTCAAAATAATTATTGACAGTATACCATAATTTCGGCTTTTGTTGTGCATTTATTGACGGAAATGTTGTATAATATTGTGTCAATATATCAACTATAAACTCAAAAAGGAGCCATATCATGAAAAAAACAGTAAGAGACATCGACGTTAAGGGCAAAAAAGTCATCTGCCGCTGCGATTTCAACGTTCCCATCGTGGACGGAAAGATCACGGACGACAAGCGCATCACATCGACTCTTCCGACCATACAGTACCTTCTGGACAATGGCGCGGCTGTCATACTTATGAGCCACCTCGGCAGACCCAAGGGAGAGCCTAACAAGAAGTACACCCTCGCCCCCGTAGCCGCAAGGCTTTCCGAGCTCCTCGGACAGGACGTCATCTTCGCCGCGTCCGACGTGGTCGTCGACGATGCTGTAAGGGCCAAGGCCAAGGCTCTTAAGGCAGGGCAGGTCATGCTTCTTGAGAACCTCCGCTTCAGAGCGGAAGAAGAGAAGAACGATCCGGCCTTCGCCAAGGATCTCGCATCTCTCGCGGACGTCTACGTCAACGACGCCTTCGGAACAGCCCACAGGGCTCACGCCTCCACGGTCGGCGCTGCGGACTATCTCCCGGCAGTCAGCGGCTTCCTCATCGAGAAGGAGCTCAAGTACCTCGGAGAGGCTCTGAATGAGCCCGCAAGGCCCTTCGTAGCCATACTCGGCGGATCCAAGGTCTCCGGCAAGATAGACGTCATCAACAGCCTCCTCGAAAAGGCTGACACCATAATCATAGGCGGCGGAATGGCCTACACCTTCTTCGCGGCCCGCGGCTGGACCATAGGCGACTCTCTCTGCGAGAACGACAAGCTGGATCTCGCCAGGGAAATAGAAGCTGCCGCCAAAAAGAAGGGCGTCAAGCTGCTCCTCCCGGTAGACTGCAAGGTCGCGGACAAGTTCGGACCGGACGCCACCAAGTTCATGTACGTGGACACCGACAAGATCCCCGAAGGCTGGATGGGCGAGGACATAGGCCCCAAGACCACCGCTCTCTACACCGAAGAGATCGCAGGCGCAGGCACCGTCTTCTGGAACGGACCCATGGGCGTGTTCGAATACTACGAGTTCGCCGGCGGCACCAAGGCTGTAGCCGAGGCTCTGGCTGAAGGCAAGGCCGTTTCCGTGATAGGCGGAGGAGACAGCGCTTCCGCGGCAAGGCAGTTCGGCGTGGAAGACAAGATCACCCACGTCTCCACCGGCGGCGGAGCCTCTCTCGAGTTCCTCGAGGGCAAGGTCCTCCCCGGCATCGCAGCTCTTCAGGACAAGTGATCGGAAGGACAGGCAATGAGGAAACCATTCATCGCAGGCAACTGGAAGATGTACAAGACTGCCGCGCAGGCAGTCGAGTTTGCCGAGGAATTCAAAAAGATCTACAGGCCGAGCGACGTCCGCGTCGCCATTGCGGCTCCCTACACCCAGCTCTGGGCTCTTAAGAAAGCCTTCGAGGGCACTGGCATAGGCGTCGCGGCCCAGAACATGCACTGGGAAGACCAGGGCGCCTTCACCGGCGAGGTAAGCGCCCCCATGCTCAAGGAAATAGGTGTGGACTACGTCATCATCGGCCACTCCGAGCGCAGGGAATACTTCGGCGAGACGGACGATACCGTCAACAGGAAGGTCAAAAAAGCCCTTGCCTCCGGCATACTCCCCATACTCTGCTGCGGCGAAAGCCTCAAGATCAGGGAGGCCGGCAAGGAAAAGCTCTTCGTCGAAGGCCAGATACGCGCGGACTTTGACGGCATACCCGCGGAAGACGCGGTAAAGATCACCGTGGCTTATGAGCCCATCTGGGCCATAGGCACAGGCAAGACCGCAACTCCCGCCCAGGCTCAGGAAATGTGCGCCTTCATCAGGGACGTGCTTGCAGGCATCTACGGCGAGGACGTCTCCGAGGAGATAGCCATCCAGTACGGCGGATCGGTCAAGCCCTCCAACGCTTCCGAGCTCATGGACCAGGTCGACATAGACGGCGCTCTGGTCGGCGGAGCCAGCCTCAAGCCTGCGGACTTCCTGGAGATAGTGCATTTCTAGCGCGAAAAGCGCCCGAGAATGTCATATGATACAAAATTCCTGCAAGGTTTTTGAGCAGAAAAATCTTGCAGGATTTAATGTTCTGTGTTAAACTATCTAATCATGTTTTTATAATAATTAAAAAAGGAGTCATCAAATGAAGACAGTTCTCATGGTACTTCTGGCCCTCGCATCAGTCATTCTGATCGTTTCGGTCATGTTCCAGCAGGGCGAGTCCAACGGTCTTGCCGCCATCGGCGGAAATTCCGATTCACTCTTCGGCGGAAAGAAAAAGTCCTCCGGCAACGATGCAAAGCTCTCAAAGATCACAGTCATCACAGCCGTGCTTTTCCTCATCGTCAATCTCGCACTTGTAGTCATAATGTAGTTTTAGCTGGAGGCATTTTTTCTTATGGATGCATTAAAATTCGTAGCGCCGGTCGTAGGCGCGTGCGCTCTTGTCGTAGCGCTCATACTTGCCAAGTGGATAGGCAAACAGTCCGCTGGCAATGACAGGATGAAGGAGATCTCCGGTTTCATCCACGAGGGAGCCATGGCTTTCCTGGGCAGGGAATACCGCACCATGATCATAGTGGTAGTAGTCCTCACCGTAGTCCTTGGATTCGCTCTCAGCTGGGTCACCGCAGTCCTGTACATCTTCGGAGCAGCATTCTCCGTTCTTGCCGGATACTTCGGCATGCAGGTAGCCACTAAGGGCAACGTAAGGACAGCCGCGGCTGCGGAAGACGGCGGAATGAACAAGGCCCTCAAGGTCGCCTTCAGGAGCGGTGCAGTCATGGGTCTTTGCGTAGTAGGTCTCGGCATCCTGGGCGTAGGACTTTCGTTCCTTCTCCTCGATCAGGAGACCGCAAGGCAGTGCCTCACCGGTTTCGGTCTCGGTGCTTCCACGCTGGCCGGAGCAATGCAGATCGTAGAGTACGGTCGTTTCT
>CAMYWZ010000100.1 GCA_947302945.1 uncultured Bacillota bacterium | reverse complement strand
ACTTTAAAACTGTCCGCCGAAGGGTAAAGCTCCTTCATGAGGCGGGCAGCTCTTTCGGGACCCATGGAGTGCGAACTCGAAGGGCCCCGGCCTATTCTGTAAAGATGCGTTAAGCTTTTCATTCCCAAAACATGCTCCGCGAAAGCAAAGCTACTTCCACTCGTAGTTTATCCCGAAGCCTTCTTTAAGCTGCTTCGTCAGCTCCGCGGTGCCGCAGAAATTCTCCTCGTACACGGTCCTTGCGCCGTCTTTGATGTTCACGCTGAACTTCGGCGCGTCCTTGCTTGCTTTTCCGGGCGACGGTCCGTCGACCAGCAGTGTCTTCCTGTATCCTTCCGGAGTCATAATGACCGCGGTCAGCCTTGTCCTGAAAGGCGATCCGGGATCGAGCGCGCATGCGATGTTGGGATTGAGATAGTCTACCGCAAGCACCGGGCGGTCCGGGAATATCAGTTCCTTTTCCTCTGTGCCTTGGGAACTCTTTACCCACAGCTCGCACATGCCGTCCCTGCATTCCACCTTGTATCCGGACTTGCAGTAGCCCCCGCCTATCGGCGCCGCTTCGGGGAAGAACCTGAATCCCAGGCCCACGTCGCAGAACAGCTTTTTTCGGTCCAGCCTTACTATCACAGCTCTGTGCCTGTATGCCGGCAGGAAGTCTCTTCCGCGCACTATTCTTATCTCGACGCCGTAGCAGTCGTAGCCCAGAGTCCTGAGCGCCGACTCCAAAAGCCCGTTCATCTCGAAGCAGTAGCCGCCGCGCCTGTCTTTGACGATCTTTTTAAACAGATCGGGTATCGCCAGGCTGGGCAGTTCGGCTCTGTCCCAGACGTTCAGGTTGTCGAACGGCACGTGGCGGTGATGCTTATACAAAAGCTCGTTAAGATGCTCAAGATCCGGTCTGAAAGCAGCCGGATCCATATCGATCCGCCTCAGATATGCGTCTTTGTCTTCGATGTTGAGGTAGAAATCTTCGTACATTACTGCTCCTTTCCGCGGTAGATCTCATAAGCCAGCAGCAGGCGGAACCTTACGCCGCTGTCCGAAAGATCCATGTTTATCATGTCGGCTATTTTGCCGACCCTGTAGATGACGTTGTTTCTGTGCATGTGCATGATCTTTGCCGTGTCCGAAGCCTTGCGCTCGTTGGTGAGGTAGACGAACAGGAGCTTCAGGTTGTTGGTGCCGTGCTTCGCGTCGTGCTCCGCCAGTGTTTTCAGGGCGCGCGAAGCCTTGGTGCTTGCCGCTGTGCGCAGTATGTCGCTGCTTGCCGTGAGCATGTATCTGGGGTATACGGCTCCGAATTTCCTGACGCGGGGTATCATTTCAAGGCTTCCGACCGAGAATTCCGGCTCTGTGCCGCGCTTCGCGCAGCTTAAGGCTATGCTTGCCTGTTCGCCGGCGGTCTTGATCATGCTCAGGGAATCGAAAGGATCGCTTATGCCGCAGCAGGATTCGTAGCGCTGCATGGTCTCCTGCAGGTCCTGCATCATATGCTCCGGGGCATTGCCGTTCTTGTTGCAGATGAGGCCTATAAGAATGTCTTTGCTGAGGGTGACCCTCGAGCCCGGAAGCTTTGCCGAAAGCTCCTGGCTCAGGCGCTGCAGCATGATGCCTGTCTGGTCGTCCGTGGATACCTTCACGAGCCAGAACGTGCCCTTTACCGGGATCCCTGCGTTCCTGGCGCGGGCGTTGATCACGTCCTGGGGGATGGTGTCGGACGAAAGCATTTCCAGAAGGAGGCTGTCGTAGACGTGGGGCATCTGGTTGTTGTCTATCCACTGCCTTTCGAAGCATACCATCAGGTGGTCGATCAGGATCTTGAACACATCCTTAAGGCCCGGTGTGAGCGGACGCTTGTCGCAGAGCATGACTACGTGGGCAAAGTACGAATTGTTGTAGTGGATGACCTTGCCGAGCATGGGGTATTTCGTTATGCCGCCGGCGTTCTTCTCGTATATGTCGACAGCGTCGCGCCAGTAGTCGAGCAGATTGTGCCTGCTGAAAAGGCTGATCGCGTCCTGATCGTGGTAGCCCTTGGTGACAAGGTTTACGGTGAGCGGGTCGTCGCACACGAGGCCTTGTGTGTAGGCCACAAGAGAAAAGGCCGAATCCGAGATGGTTATGTAGTTGCCTATGACTTTTTCGGAAAGCGAAAGGATCTCCTGTATCGTCCGGTTCCTTATCAGGTATTCGTCCATCAGGGCGCACCAGTCGAAATACTTTTCGAAGATGTTCTGCACGTAGATGAAGAAATCCACGGCACTCATGTCAGTATCGAAAAGGATGACGTTGTGCATTTTGGACATGCTTTTCGGAAGATCCGTGTCGATGACGGCGGCAACGCAGCATTCGTCCTTGACGGCGGGATTCGAAAGAAGAAGGGAAAGCCTGCAGACTATGAGCCTGTCGCTGTCCAGGTCCGAGGGGTCGGCGGTAAGAAGCGTAACGCCGCGGAAGGACTTGTTCCTGTTCTTGATGTAGCATACCGGATTGCAGCTTTCCAGCTCATCCAGCAGTGTGTTTAATGTCAGTTCCATGTTTCTACTCCTGTATATATAGCTTATGACAATTATCACTTTTTTACAAGCATTTTTTTGTAGGATTCTACAACATAAAAAAATAATGACCAATTCACACTTTCTTCACAGTCAATTGTTCAATATATTTATAAAACGGGCTGAAATCGGGTCGGCTGGCACACTAAAAAAACTACATTATTGTAACTTTTTACAATGATTTTGGCATTCGGATAATGTATAATAGCAGATGTAAAAAGGAACAGTATGGACTGTTTCGTTTTGTCCCTATCCCGCAGTCCGAAAGACAGTGGACGAGTCTTCGGCGGCAAGAGGGTAAGGACCTCAAAGATCGTTATTCTAGGAAGGAGAAAAAAAATGATCGAAAGTGTAAAAGACGTAGTAGTAAGAGGAAAGCTTAAGCTCATCCAGCCCACAGTTCAGGAAGCTCTTGACAACGGCGCATCCCCGGACGATATCCTCGACAGCATGATGGCTGCAATGGACATCGTAGGAACCAAGTTCCAGAACAACGAGATCTACGTTCCTGAAATGCTCGTAGCAGCAAAGACCATGCAGCGCGGTGTTGCCACCATCAAGCCGCTGCTCGCAGGCGACGCTGTAGGCAAGTACGGCAAGTACGTTCTCGGAACCGTAGCCGGCGACCTCCACGACATAGGCAAGAACCTCGTCGGCATCATGATCGAAGCCGCCGGATTCGAAGTCATCGACCTTGGTATCGACGTACCGGCCGAGAAGTTCGTAGAAGCTGTCAAGGCTAACCCCGACTGCAAGGTCGTCGGCGTTTCCGCTCTTCTGACCACTACTATGGAATCCATGAGAAACACCGTAAAGTGCCTGATCGACGCTGGCTGCAAGGACCAGGTCAAGATCATGGTCGGCGGTGCTCCCATCACCCAGGCGTTCGCAGACGAGATCGGCGCAGATGCCTACACCCCGGACGCAGCTTCCGCTGCAGCTAAGGCAAAGGAACTCGCATCTCTCTAAAGCTGAGCAATAATTAAAGGATCCATAACAGCAAAGGAGGATTATTAATGGCTAAACTCGATCCCACCAAGTACAAAGACTGGCAGATCGCGGAAGAAGCAATGAAGGAGCTTCCGTCCGTAGACTGGTTCAGAGAAAAAATGGGACTTCTCCCCGATGAGATCATCCCCTTCGGAAAGACCCCGAAGCTCGACTTCATCAAGATCATGAACCGTCTGAAGGATAAGCCGGACGGAAAGTTCATCGAAGTCACCGCTATCACCCCGACTCCGCTCGGAGAAGGAAAGTCCACCACGAGCCTCGGACTCATCGAAGGTCTCGGCGTTCTCGGAAAGAACGTAGGCGGATGCCTCAGGCAGCCTTCCGGCGGCCCGACCATGAACGTTAAGGGTACCGCAGCAGGCGGCGGAAACGCTCTGCTCATCCCGATGACCGAATTCTCTCTCGGACTCACCGGTGACATCAACGACATCATGAACGCACATAACCTCGGAATGGTCGCCCTCAATGCCCGCATGCAGCACGAGCGCAACTATGACGATGCGCGTCTTGCACAGATCGGCCTCAAGAGGCTCGACATCGACCCCGAGAGGATCGAGTGGAACTTCGTAATGGACTTCTGCTGCCAGGCTCTCCGCAAGATGGAGATAGGCCTTGGTGAGGGCAAGATGGATGGTTACAGAATGACCACCCGCACCAACATCGCAGTATCCTCCGAGCTTATGGCTATCCTCGCCGTAGCAAGAGACCTCCCCGACCTCCGCAAGAGGATAGGCGACATCGTTCTTGCATACGACAAGAAGGGCAATCCTGTCACCGCAGAAGATCTGGAAGTTGCAGGCGCCATGACTGCATGGATGCGCAACACCATCAACCCGACCCTCTGCTACACCGTAGAGCATCAGCCCTGCCTCGTACACGCAGGCCCGTTCGCGAACATCGCTATCGGACAGAGCTCCATCATCGGCGACAGGCTCGCACTCAAGCTCTTCGACTATCACGTAACTGAGTCCGGCTTCGCTGCAGACATCGGCTTCGAGAAGTTCTGGAACGTAAAGTGCAGACTCTCCGGCCTCAAGCCGCACTGCTCCGTAGTAGTTGCTACTATCAGAGCTCTCAAGATGCACGGCGGCGGCCCGGCTGTCGTTCCCGGAAGACCTCTTCCCAAGGAATACACCGAGGAGAACCTCGAGCTGCTTGAAAAAGGCTGCGAGAACCTCTTCCACCACGTCAAGAACGTTACGAAGAGCGGCATAATCCCCGTAGTCTGCATCAACAAGTTCTACACCGATACCGACAGGGAAGTAGAGCTCCTCAGGAAGCTCTGCAAGGAGAGAAACGTACGCTGCGCACTGTCCGAGCACTGGCAGTATGGCGGCGAAGGCGCAGTAGAGCTTGCCGAAGCTGTTATCGACGCTTGCAACGAAGCTGAGAACAGCCCGATCAAGTACCTCTACGAGCTCGACACTCCGCTCAGAAAGCGTGTTGAACTCATCGCCAAGGAAGTCTACGGTGCCGACGGCGTCGACTGGGCTCCTCTCGCCCTCGAAAAGGCAGAGCGCTTCGAGAAAGACCCGAAGTACGCAGATTACTGCACGATGATGGTCAAGACCCACCTGTCCCTGTCCCACGACCCGACCCTCAAGGGCGTGC
>CAMYWZ010000099.1 GCA_947302945.1 uncultured Bacillota bacterium | reverse complement strand
TCGGCATCAAATACTACGGTCCTCTGGACGGGCACGACATAGAGTCTCTTGCGAACATGTTCGAATTCGCAAAGACTTTGGACAAGCCGGTTCTCATCCACGTGCTTACCACAAAGGGAAAGGGCTATGAGCCTGCTGAAAAGGATCCTACAAGGTTCCACGGCATAGGCGCCTTCGATCCGGGCGACCCGGATAGCAAGGCCTCCGAAGGTCAGAGCTGGTCCGACGCCTTCGGAGAGATACTGCTGGGGCTTGCTCAGAAAGACGAGAGGATCACCGCAATAAGCGCTGCAATGATAGATTCCACCGGCCTCGGGCCTATGAAAGCAGCTCTTCCGGACAGGGTGTTCGACGTAGGCATAGCCGAACAGCATGCGGTATCGTTCGCGGAGGGGCTTGCGCTTTCCGGACAGAAACCTGTTGCTGCTATCTATTCCACCTTCCTTCAGAGAGCCTACGACGAGATGCTCACCGAAGTCTGCCTGGAAAAACTCCCGGTGGTTTTCGCTATCGACCGCGCAGGTGTCACAGGGCAGGACGGAGAGACCCACCAGGGCATATACGACATAGCATATCTGTCCTCGATGCCGGGCATGACCATCATGTGCCCCAGGGACAAGGCAACGCTTGCGAATATGCTGGAAAAGGCGCTGGCGATGTCCGCTCCTGTTGCCATCAGGTACCCGAGAGGAAAGGCTCCGGCTCTGAAATCAGAGCCGGGAGACGGAACTCCGCAGATCATCAAAGAAGGAAGCAGCGTACTGATAATCAGCGACGACAACATGCTGTCCGAAGCTCTTGAGGCTGCAAACATCCTTGAGAAGAACATGATAAGGGACTGGAAGCTCGTAAGCGTTGCTGTCGCAGACATAGGCACGATCAAACCTCTTGACGAAGCTTTCATCACTTATGCTCTTCGCAACTACGAGGTAGTTGCAGTTGTCGAAGACGGAGTTGAAGAGGGCGGCCTGGGCTCGGCAGTATGCAGCTATGCCTGCGCTCTGCAGTCCGGCTGCCGCGTCATAAAGATAGGCTGGCCGGATGCTTTCATAGAGCACGGCACAGTCGCCCAGCTTCGCAAAAGATACGGAATGGATGCTCTCGGCATCGCAAAGAAGATCGACAGTTACAGCGGAGGCGGCAGTCTTGAAAAAAAGGCTTGATGTTCTGCTTACCGAAAAAGGATACTTTGAGTCCAGGGAAAAGGCCCGCATCGCTGTGATGGAGGGCCTGGTCTTCGTGAATAAAGCCATCTCCGACAAACCCGGTACACAGGTCCCTGAAGATGCACTGATAGAGATCAAAGGGGAGACCTGTCCCTATGTCAGCCGCGGCGGATACAAACTTGCCAAGGCTCTGGACGTCTTCGGGATAGATCCTGCGAGCTTCGTCTGCATGGATATAGGATCTTCTACCGGTGGCTTTACGGACTGCCTTCTTCAAAGGGGCGCCGCAAAGGTCTACGCTGTAGATTCCGGTACAAGCTGCGCGTGGACGAGAAGGTGGTCTGCATGGAGCAGACCAACTTCCGCATACTGGACACGGCCAGGATTCCTGAGCAGATGGATTACGCCTGCACTGACGTTTCATTCATTTCGCTTAAGCTGATATTCCCCAACGCCGCAAAGCTCCTTAAGCAGGGAGCGCATCTTAATGCCCTCATAAAGCCTCAGTTCGAAGCCGGAAGGGAGCAGGTAGGCAAGAAGGGCATAGTCAGAGATCCGAAAGTCCATGTGCAGGTCATAGAAAACGTCATCGGCTACGCGAAGGACAGCGGTTTTTCCGCGGCAGGCCTCGATTACTCTCCGATCACCGGCGGCAGCGGAAACATAGAATTCCTGCTGGATCTCGTCCTCGGAGAGGACTGCGCAAAAGACATAGATATCGAAGCGGTCGTAAAAACCGCTCACGAAAAGCTGGAGGGCTGATATGGCTTACAGTCCAATGATGCAGCATTATCTCGAAACCAAGGAGCAGTACAAAGACTGCATCCTGTTTTACCGTCTCGGAGATTTCTACGAGATGTTCTTTGATGATGCTGTAACTGTCTCCAAAGCCATAGACCTGGTCCTTACGGCAAGAGCCTGCGGCGACGATGAAAAAGCTCCAATGTGCGGCGTGCCTTTCCATGCAGCCGACACCTATATCGCAAAGCTGATCGAGAAAGGTTATAAGGTAGCCATCGCCGAACAGATGGCTGATCCCGACACCTGCAAAGGCATAGTCCCGCGCGAAGTCATCAGGATAGTCACTCCGGGCACGGTAGTAAGCTCGGCCATGCTTTCCGAAAAGGACAACAACTACCTCATGGCTGTCTTCTTCGACGAAGGCACAGACGTTTCCTGGTGCGACATTTCCACCGGCGAATTCTCTGCTATGCGCATAGGAGGGGATCAGCCCACTGAAAGGCTCACGGAGACTCTTGTGAAGGTCCAGCCCAAAGAGATCATCACGAACCTCGACGAGGAGAGGGCGCCCATTCTCTTTGAATACGCAAGGCACAGCGAGATCTTCATATCGACCGCAAGCACGCGCCTCAAGTACGAAAAGAGCGCGCCCGGCATGCTGCTTGCTTACCTGAAAGACACCCAGAAGCAGGATATAACACATCTTGAGCCGCTCCGCATCGTCGACGACAGCGTCAGCATGAGGCTGGACAAGGCCACTATAAAGAATCTGGAGATCACCGAGTCTCTCTTCGAGCGCAGTACCAATGGTTCTCTGCTGGGCGTTCTGGACATGTGCGGCACCGCCATGGGCTCAAGAAAGCTGAAGCAGTGGCTAAGGGAGCCGCTCATAAGCATACCTAAGATACAGGAGAGGCTTGACGCGGTCGAAGCTCTTGCGGAAGACATCATCACAAGAAACAACCTCCGCACCGCGCTCAAAGGCGTTTACGACCTCGAAAGGCTCATCGCAAGGATCTCGCTTGGAACAGCCAACGCCAGAGACCTTCTGGCGCTCAAACAGAGCCTTGCCTGCCTTCCGGACATCAAAGCGGAGCTTTCCGCGCTTTCCGACAAGCTCCTTACCCAGCTCAACTCGCAGATCGAACCGCTCAAAGACATTTGCGAAGAGATAGAAAGGGCTATAACCGAAGACCCGCCGCTTACGATACGCGAAGGCGGCATCATAAAGCCGGGTTACTCCGAAGAACTCGACAATATCAATGCTTCCGCAAAAGACGGTAGGGTATGGATAGCGTCGCTGGAGGCCAAAGAGCGCGAACGCACAGGCATCAAGAACCTGAAAGTGGGCTTCAACAAGGTCTTCGGCTACTATATCGAGATCAGCAAGTCGCAGGTGGATATGGCGCCGGCCGATTACATCAGGAAACAGACTCTCGTTGGCGGCGAAAGGTACGTAACGCCGGAGCTCAAAGAGGTCGAAAACCTCGTCATGAACGCCCAGGCACGCACGAACGAGCTCGAATACAGGCTTTTCAACGACCTTAAGCTGCGCATCAAAGAGCTTACTTCAGTGATCCAGCACACTTCTATTGCGCTCGCGGCAGTGGATGTTCTCTGCAGTTTCTCGGAAGTCTCCGTAAGAAATGATTATGTAAAGCCAAGTATCAGCAGCGGAGACGTCATAAGGATCACCAAAGGACGCCATCCAGTCATAGAGAATACTATCTCGGACGGCATTTTTGTCTCAAACGACGTATACGTGGACAGGGACAGTTCGTCGATGCTTCTTATAACCGGCCCGAACATGTCCGGTAAATCCACCTACATGAGGCAGCTCGCGCTGATAGTCCTGATGGCGCAGTCCGGCTGCTTCGTCCCGGCTCAGGAAGCCGAGATAGGCATCTGCGACCGCATCTACACCCGCATCGGCGCATCCGACAACATTTCGATGGGACAGTCCACGTTCTTCGTCGAGATGTCCGAACTTGCCTACATACTCAATACAGCTACCAGCAGGAGCCTCATAATACTCGACGAGATAGGGCGGGGCACCAGCACCTGGGACGGCCTTTCCATCGCATGGGCAGTGGTGCTTGCGCTTACAGATCCGAAGCTCAGGGCCAGGACGCTGTTCGCAACGCACTATCACGAGCTCACTGCGCTTTCCGAGAGCATCAAAGGCGTCAGGAACCTCAACGTGGACGTAGCGGAGCAGAACGGCAGCATAGTCTTCCTGCATAAGATAGTAGAAGGCGCTGCCAGCAGAAGCTACGGCATACACGTCGCGAAGCTCGCAGGCGTTCCGAAGGCTGTTCTCGAGACCGCCCAGCTTAAACTGGACGAACTGGAATCCGGCAGAGATCCTTCGGCCTCCGGCCTCAGGATGACCACCGGTCTTATCCTTCCTTCTGAGCAACGCGAAGAGCATTGTCATCCTGAGCGAAGCGAAGGATCTTCAGAAGGGTCACAGATGTCATTCTTGAATTTCACTGACTCAGTTGTAGCTCAGAAGCTGCGCGATCTGGATCTTATGAACATCACTCCTTCCGGAGCCATAAGGCTGCTCGAAGAGCTTAAAGAGGAGGCTTCGAAGCTGTGAGCGACAATACCATCAGGGCGCTTCCCAGAGAAGTCGCCGACAAGATAGCAGCAGGAGAGGTCGTCGAAAGACCTCTTTCGATAGTAAAGGAACTCGTTGAAAACTCGATAGATGCCGGCGCCACGGCTGTTACTGTGGAGATCATCAAAGGCGGCAAGGAATACATCCGCGTCACCGACAACGGATGCGGAATCCCGAAAGAAGAGCTCGAGCTGGCTTTCACAAGATATGCCACCAGCAAACTTCGGACGGAAGAAGACCTCTCCGACATCGAAACGCTTGGATTCCGCGGGGAAGCACTGGCTTCGATCGCCGCAGTCTCAAAGACAGAGCTGATCAGGAAGACTGCTGGAGCAAGGAGCGGCGCAAGGATATGCGTCAGCGGATCCGAGACCATCCTGATCGAAGACGCTGCCTGCGAAGAGGGCACTACGATCATCGTAAAAGACCTCTTTTACAACGTGCCCGCAAGGCTCAAGTTCCTCAAGCCGGACAACACTGAAAGCGCACTCGTAACGGACTACGTCTCGAAGATGGCTCTGGCCTATCCGGGCGTCCGCATGAGGCTCATTTCCAACGGGTCGATACTTTTCTCGACCCCGGGCAAAAACTCGCTGAAAACGGCGATCTTGTCTGTCTACAGCCCTAAAACAGCCCAGGCTATGGTCCAGGTAGCGGCCCGGGAAGG
>CAMYWZ010000098.1 GCA_947302945.1 uncultured Bacillota bacterium | reverse complement strand
TGCAGGCGCTGAAGGAGGCCGGGCAGCTCTTCACGGAGGAGAGTTATGCACCGCTTGCGGGCAGCTTCAAGGAGCAGAGCCACGGCATAGTCAAGGCGCTGTGCCTTCATGTGGCTCACACCTGCAACTTAAACTGCGAGTACTGCTTCGCGAGCCAGGGCAAGTTCCACGGCGAGCGCGCGGTAATGAGCTTCGAGGTCGGAAAGCGCGCTCTGGACTTCCTCGTTGAAAACTCCGGAAGCCGCAGGAACCTGGAGGTAGACTTCTTCGGCGGCGAGCCCCTGATGAACTTCGGGGTCGTAAAAGAGCTCGTGGCCTACGCCAGAAGCATAGAAAAAGAAGCCGGAAAGAACTTCCGCTTCACCCTTACGACCAACGGCGTCCTAGTGGACGACGAAGTCATAGATTTCGCCAACCGCGAATGCCACAACGTGGTGCTGTCCCTGGACGGCCGCCGCGAGGTGCACGACCGCTTCCGCGTGGACTACGCGGGGCGCGGCAGCTGGGAGAAGATCGTGCCCAAGTTCCAGCGCTTTGTCGAAAAGCGCGGAGGGCGCGGCTACTACATCCGCGGCACCTTCACGCACTTCAACCCGGATTTCGTCGAGGACATCAAGGAGATGCTGCGTCTGGGCTTTACGGAGCTTTCGATGGAGCCCGTGGTCTGCCCCCCGGGAGACCCCTACGCGCTCACGGACGAAGACATAGAGATCGTCAAGGACCAGTACGAAAAGCTTGCCGAGCTCATGCTCCAGCGTGAAAGGGAAGGGCGCCCCTTCACCTTCTACCACTACATGCTGGACCTCGAAGGCGGCCCCTGCATCTACAAGCGCATCAGCGGCTGCGGCTCCGGCACCGAATACATGGCCGTCACCCCCTGGGGGGACCTCTACCCCTGCCACCAGTTCGTCGGCGACGAGGCATGGCGCCTCGGGGACGTCTGGAAGGGCGTAATTAATACTCAGTTGCAGGAAGAGTTCCGCAAATGCAACGTCTACGCGAAGCCTCAGTGCAAGGATTGCTGGGCCAAACTCTACTGCTCCGGCGGCTGCGCCGCCAACTGCCTGCACGCCTCGGGCTCAATCACCGGAGTCTACGAGCAGGGCTGCGAACTGTTCAAAAAGCGCGTCGAATGCGCCGTAATGCTTGCGGCGGCGAGGGCGGAAGAAGTATAATGATCTGATGACAGGAAAGGCCGAAGGTCCCGGAAAACCATGAAGCTCCCGTTTTTCAAAAAAGCAGACATACTGCTGCTGGCCGCGCTGCTGATGATCGGCGCCGGAAGCCTTCTGCTGCTTAAGAACGGCGAGCCGGGCAGCGTCGCTGTCGTCACCGTGGACGGCGTGGAAACGTCCCGCATCCCGCTCACACAGGACAGCTGGGAGCAGATCGTCGAGACCGAATACGGCACCAACACGCTCCTTATCGAGAACGGCTGCATCAGCGTCATCTCCTCCGACTGCCGGGGCGGGGACTGCATGCGCTTTTCTCCGATAAGCAAGGCCGGCCAGACCATAGTCTGCCTGCCGCACCACCTTTCGGTAACCATCACTGGCGGGGACTACGGTCCCGACGTGGTGGTCCGCTGATCCCGGAGGCTTGCCATGAACGACTCCCGGATCAGAGACAATAACACAAAGACTGCAGAGAACCAGGCGCCTGTACAAACTGCTCAAACCGCAGCACCGGTAAGCACAAAAGCCCTCACCACCTGCGCGCTCCTTACGGCGCTGGCGCTGGTGTTCTCCTACATAGAGTTCCTGCTGCCCCTGAATTTCGGCATCCCCGGCGTCAAGCTCGGCCTTGCCAACATAGTGGTGGTCCTGGCGCTCTACTGGCTGGGCCCGAGATACGGCCTGTACATAAACATCGCAAGGATATGCCTTTCGGCGCTGCTCTTCGGCAGCCTCTTCTCGGCGCTCTACGCGCTTGCCGGAGGCCTGGTGAGCCTTGCGGTAATGATACTGCTCAAACGCACGGATAAATTCAGCCTCACCGCGGTCTCGGCCGCCGGAGGGGTGCTTCACAACCTGGCGCAGATATGCGTAGCCGCAGCAATTACAAGGACGGCCGGCATCTTCGGCTACTTCCCGGTGCTGCTGCTCGCAGGCCTTGCGACAGGCATATTCAACGGCATAGTCTGCATTCTTGTTCTGAGGAAACTGAGATGACGAACACCGAAAAAGTACAGCACGAACTGGACCGCATAGGTCAGAACTCAAAGCTCATGGCCACCGGCTGCGGAGCGGAGATCCCCAGCCGCCTGGAGGTCAAGGCCATAGTCCTCGACACTCTCTCGGCCATGTTCCCGAATTATTTCTCTCCTGAAAAGGACGCCAGCCTGGAGCTCATAGAGGCCCGCCTCTCGCGGCAGATCAGCATGGCCTGCAGGTTCTCCGAGGTCGACCTCGGCTGCACCGCGCGGGACGCGTCAAAGCTCTTCATCGAGAGCCTCCCGGAGGTCAAACGCCTTCTGCTCACGGACATCGAAGCCCTCTACGAAGGGGACCCCGCCGCCAAGTACCGCGACGAGGTCATCATCTGCTACCCGGGCTTCTTCGCCACGGCAGTCTACCGCATGGCGCACGTCCTCTACGGCATCAAAGTGCCCCTCATCCCCCGCATGATGACAGAATTCGCCCATGAAAAGACCGGCGTCGACATCCACGCAGGCGCTCAGATCGGGGACCACTTCTTCATCGACCACGCCACAGGCATAGTCATAGGAGAAACGACCGTCATCGGCAACCACGTCAAGCTCTACCAGGGCGTAACTTTAGGCGCCAAGAGCTTTGAACTGGACGAGAACGGCAACCCAGTCAAGAACATCAAGCGCCACCCCAACATCGGAAACAACGTCGTCATCTACGCGAACGCCACCATACTCGGCGGCCGCACCTTCGTAGGTGACAACTGCGTCATAGGCGCCAGCACCTGGATCATAGAATCCGTGCCGGCAGGCAGCAAAGTCTTCTACTCCTCCGACACCGCCCGCGCCATGGAGCTCTGGGGCGACAACGGCGCCGGCATCTGATCGGCACCGCAGGGACGGTCCTTCCGGTGCCGCACCATCGGGGACGGTTCTCCCGGTGCCGAAAACAAGTCAACAGCACAATTCATCATAGAAAGGCAACACCATGAAAAAAACAGTTTTAAGAAAGTACGCCAACCTCATCGCAGCCAAGGGCGTCAACGTCCAGAAGGGCCAGGAGGTCTTCATCCAGGCGGAGCTGGACCAGCCGGAGTTCGTCAAGATGCTCGTCGAAGAGTGCTACAAGCTCGGCGCCAAGTCCGTCAAGGTCGACTGGACCTACCAGCCCCTGATGAAGGTCAACACCAGGTACATGACCCTCAAGACCCTCTCCACGCTTCCCAACTACGACGAAGCCCGCTGGCAGCACTACGTGGACACCATCCCCTGCCGCATCTACCTCGAATCCGAGGATCCGGACGGCCTTAAGGGCATGGACCAGAAGAAGTACTCCAAGGCCCTGCAGAAGCTCATGCCTGTCATCCGCAGCTACAGGGACCAGATAGAGAACAAGTACCAGTGGTGCATCGCAGCCGTCCCCGGCGAGAAGTGGGCAAAGAAGCTCTTCCCGGATCTCAGCAAGCATCAGGCTGTTGAAAAGCTTTGGGAGGCCATTCTCTCCTGCGCCCGCGTCACCGAGGATCCGCTTGCGGCCTGGGACGCCCACAACAAGGACCTCAAGGCCCGCTGCGCCTACATCAATTCTCTCGGCGCGGTCAGCTTCGACTACAAGGCCGGCAACGGCACGGACTTCCACGTGGAGTTCATCCCCGGCAGCCACTTCAACGGCGGCGCGGACACCAGCCTCCAGGGCATAGTATTCAACCCAAACATGCCTTCCGAGGAGTGCTTCACCTCCCCGATGAAGGGCAAGGCCGAAGGCATAGTCTACGCCAGCAAGCCGCTCTCCTTCAATGGCCAGGTCATCGACAAGTTCTGGATACGCTTTAAGGACGGCAAGGCCGTCGAGTGGGACGCCGAAGTCGGCAAAGACGTCCTCACCGAGATCATCAACATGGACGAAGGTTCCTGCATGCTCGGCGAAGTGGCCCTCGTTCCCTATGACTCCCCGATCAGCAACAGCGGCCTCCTGTTCTACAACACTCTGTTCGACGAGAACGCCGCCTGCCACCTGGCTCTGGGCTTCGGTTTCCAGGACGCCCTGGACGATTACCAGAACATCACGCTCCAGGATGCCTACGACAGGGGCGTCAACAAGTCCTTCATGCACGTGGACTTCATGATCGGCACCCCCGACATGAACATCACCGCCAACACCAAAGACGGCCGCAAAGTCCCCATCTTCAGAAACGGCAACTGGGCCTTCTAAACCATTCAGGGACAGGCCCCGGTGGCTCAAAACGCATACGACTCCCGGAGAGCATAAGGCTCCGGGAGTTTTTGATTGGCATTGCATCAACAATACTGAATTGCTGGAAGTTGATGCAAGAAATAAATGGCGAATTGCATCAACAATACTGCATTTCTGGAAGTTGATGCAAAGAATAAGGCTGGTATTGCATCAACAATACCGAATTGCTGGAAGTTGATGCAATGATGTCATGCCGCGAAAAAAAAAATAAAAAAGCCTCATCCTTTTTTGACTGTTTTTTCGGAGTATATAAGTGAGAGGGGAAAGAGATATAACGTTGCACAGCATTCCCGGGTCAGAGTATAATGCCAGTACGTCGTAGATAACCATCAGTATCGCATTAAAAGTGAGTGGGTATTGTGAGAAGAAAGGTTTTTAACTTTATGTCGGTACTGGCGCTTCTGGCTGGAATCGCTGCAATCACCATTTGGCGTATGCACATGAGTCCAGGCGATGTGTTTGCGTTCTGTATGATCAGTTTGCTGCTGGTTTGGCCGTTTTTCTGTGTGGTCTCCGGGCTGTTGTGGGGTATGAGTGGAGCAAAGAGCACGCTGTATTACCTGATCATGGCTGTTGCTGCAGTCGCCGAACCGGTTCTTGCGTATATCGAAATGCTTGACCTTACTGCTTTCAGTCTGGGCGTGTTAAGTACGGTATTCTCTGCAGCTGCCGGTCTGGCGATAGGCCGTACCGTAAAAAGCAAACAGAGGCAATAAGCTTTAGGGGAAGACGTTCAGTGACAGGACCCTGTGAATCAATATAAAACCCGGCTTTGGGGCCGGGTTTTGATGTTGATGTGAGGTTTTGCTCAGAAGCGCTGAAGCTTTTCTTTGATGGCTTCGGCTACGAACTGGTTGAGGGTGATGC
>CAMYWZ010000097.1 GCA_947302945.1 uncultured Bacillota bacterium | reverse complement strand
GGGACCATCAGATGGGCCCCTTCCGGGATGTCGGCGACAGAGCTGACATCAGGAAAGCGCAGCATGGGGTGGGTGAACATCCCGCGGTCGGGTATCCTGTAAAGATCGTCCTTGTTCAGCTCCTTAAAGTATCGTCTGCGGTCTTCGGGAAAACTCTGTATCTTCATATCCGTATCCTCCCGAAGATATTTTACCACCGCAGGGGCAGCGCTTGCAAGTAAAGACGGCTCACCTTCCGAGCATATATAGGAGCGCGTTGACTATGCAGGCCGCGACGTTGCTTCCGCCCTTCCTGCCGCGCGCGACTATGTAGGGCACGGGCTCCTTCATGATCATCTCCTTGGACTGGACCACGTTCACGAAGCCCACGGGGACGCCGATGACGAGCTTTGGATCGAGCTTTCCTTCTTCAATGAGTTCGCAGATGCGGACCAGCGCCGTGGGAGCGTTGCCTATCGCGAAGATGAGCGGCTTTCCGAGCGCCGCCGCCTTGTCCATCGATGCTGCAGCCCTTGTGCCGCCGCTTGCCTTCGCAGCCGCCGCGACGTCCTCGTCTCCGATGAAACAGAACACTTCCCCGCCCCACCTGGCCAGATTCTTCTTGTTGATACCGGCTTTGGCCATCTGCGTATCCGTGACTATGCAGGCTCCGGACTTGATCGCCTCGTGAGCCTTCTCCACGACACCTTCCGAAAAGCACAGCGTGTCGACGTACTCAAAGTCCGCGCTCGTGTGGATCACACGCTTGATTATCGGCGCCAGCGCCGGGTCTATAGGATGCGGCAGCTCCGACTCTATTATCTCGAAGCTCCTCTTCTCGATATCCATCGGAAGCACTCTCTCAAGTTCAGTTATCATATTCCCTCCTCCAATATGCGGTATATCATTTTCATGTCAAGGTTATTGCGGACGCCGTCGGCGAGAAGATCGTACTGCTTTTCCTTGTAGGCAGCGTAGTCGAAGACGGAAAGCTCCGCCGGGTCGATGCCCTTCTTTTTGCAGAGGACCGCCAGGACGGCCTTCCTGCACTCGGCGGAGTCGAAGAAGCCGTGAAGGTAGCTTCCGAGGACGTTTCCAGCAGCGCAGCCGTCGCTGTGGCCGTTGTCGAGAGCAGCCAGAGGCTTTGCGCCGCCAAGGAGCTTCGTTTCGCCCATGTGGATCTCGTAGCCTTCGAGCTCGATGCCGGAAAGATCCGCCCAGAAGCCGTCTGCCGAGACCCTTCCGCCCACGCGGGTGCGGTGCTTTTCTTCGGCGAACTCGGTCTCGGTGGGAAGGAGGCCCATGCCGTCCACGCTGCCGCCGCCTTCGACGCCGGAGACGTCGGTGATCTTCCTGCCGAGCATCTGGTAGCCGCCGCATATGCCTATGACAGGGGTGCCGTCCGCGTTCAGGTGCTTGATGGCAGCCTCAAGGCCGTTTTGCCTCAGCCACAGCAGGTCCGAGATGGTGTTCTTGGTGCCGGGCAGTATGATAAGATCCGGACGGCCGAGCTCTTTTTCGGCCGAAACGTAGCGCACGCCGACGCCGTCGGTGGCCTCCAGGACCGTGAAATCGGTGAAGTTCGAGAGCCTCGGGAGCCTTACGACAGCGATGTCTATGCGGGCGGCCTTGCTCTTTACGAGGCGCTCGGAGAGGCTGTCTTCGTCGTCGATGTCTACCTTGAGATAAGGAAGGACGCCGGCAACAGGACGGCCGGTAAGGTCCTCGAGCTGCTTAAGGCCCGGCCGCAGGATCTCCACGTCGCCCCGGAACTTGTTGATGATAGTGGCCTTGACCATGGCTTTTTCGTCAGGGTCGAGAAGCTCTATCGTTCCGTAGAGCTGCGCGAAGACGCCGCCGCGGTCTATGTCTCCGACCAAAAGGACCGGGGCTTTGGCCATCTTCGCCATGCCCATGTTGACGAAGTCGTCCGCCTTGAGATTGATCTCGGCGGGGCTGCCGGCGCCTTCGATGACTATGATGTCGTTCTCGGCTGAGAGCCTGTCGAAAGCCTGCTGAATGTAGGGACGCAGGGTGTGCTTCATCTTGTAGTAGTCCTGCGCGTGGTAGTTGCCCAGGACCTCGCCCATTACTATGACCTGCGAGCCCATGTTGGTGACGGGCTTGAGGAGTATGGGGTTCATCAGGACAGAGGGCTCCTTGCCCGCCGCCTCGGCCTGCACCACCTGGGCGCGGCCCATCTCAAGGCCTTCCTTCGTGATGAAGGAATTCAGGGCCATGTTCTGGCTCTTGAAGGGCGCGACGCGGTATCCGTCCTGCATGAAGACGCGGCAGAGGCCGGCTGCCACCAGGCTCTTGCCGGCGTTGGACATGGTGCCCTGTATCATTATTGCTTTAGCCATCAGTTTCCTCCGGCGCTTTGCGCGCGGTCAATGATATCTTTGAGAGCGCAAAGAAGCGCTTTGTTCTCTTCTTCGGTGCGCACCCCGAGGCGCATATAGCTGTCGTCCAGGCCCGAAAAGTTCCTGCAGTCGCGGACCTTTATGCCGCGTTTTTCGAGTTCTTCCCGAAATGACAGCCCCGCGGCGTTTTCCGCAGCCGCACTCTGCCCCGCACATGCCTCTGTGAGGCTCTGAGAGGCTTTTACAAGCACGAAATTGGCTTCAGAGGGAAATATATCGAAACCCAGAGTTTTAAGGCCTGAAACGAGCGATTTTCTCTGAGCGGCTATGTACGCGCGCGTCCTTTCGAGGAATTCAGTCTCGCCGCAGCAGACGGCGCCCGCGGCCTGGGCCGGAGCCGAAACGCTCCAGGGACTTCCGAAGGCGTAGGTGCCGTCGAGGATGTCCCCGCCCGAGCAGAACATGAAGCCGAGGCGAAGGCCGGCCATGGCGTAGGTCTTGGTGAAGGCGTTGATGACCGCGAGGCGCGGGAAGCGGGCCACAATGCCGGCGGCGCTGCCGAAGGCAGGTGCGCCCGCGGCCGGGCCTTCCTCTTACCGCACGAACTCCAGAAAGCACTCGTCGCAGACGAGTACGATCCCGCGCTTTTCGCAAAAGCGCGCGAGCTTTTCAACGTCCGGAAGGCGCATCAGCCCTCCGTCCGGATTGTTCGGACGGCAGATGAATATGACGTCCGGAGAGCATTCGAGGGCTTTGCTGATGATGCCGTCCAGCACGTTTCCTTCGAGTGCCGGATATTCGGACACTTCAGCGCCCAGGATCTCGCAGCAGCGTCGGTACTCCGAAAAGCCCGGAGCCGGGACCAGAGCCTTTGCGGGCTCCAGCCAGCAGCACAGCCTCATCATCAGATCCGAGGCGCCGTTGCCGCAGACTATGTGCTCCGCGGGAACGCCGTAGCGCTCCGAGAGCGCAGCCGTCAGCTTTCTCGCGAACGGGTCCGGGTAGGTCAGTTCCTCCCTCACCGCCCTCTCGGCAGCTTCAGCCGCCGCCTTCGGCATCCCAAGCGGGTTTATATTGACCGAAAAGTCTATCGGTCTTTTTTCTTCGGCGAAGATGTCTCCGCCGTGATCGTAAGTTCTCATTGTTACAAACCGCTTCCGATAAAGATCATCGCTATGATCCTGATCACGCAGGCACCGATCAGCGCCAGATATGACGTGAACATCAGGACCCTGTGCGAACGGTATATGTCATCCGCCTCGACCGGGCGGGTATCATCGCCTATAAACTCTTTTTTATGCACCACTCCGCCGTAGACAGCGTCGCCGGCGAGCCTGATGCCGAGGGCTCCGGCCATGACCGACTCGGTATGGGCCGAGTTGGGACTCGCGTGCTTCCTGCGGTCGCGCTTCCAGATGCGCTTTGCGGCCTTCGCGTCGTATCCGCTGAGGTCCGCAGCCAGTATCATCAGAAGCGCTGAGAGCCTTGCGGGGATGAAGTTGAATACGTCGTCCGCCTTCGCAGCGAAGGTGCCGAAGTGCTCGTAGCGCTCGTTTACGTAGCCTATCATCGAGTCCATGGTGTTGACCGCCTTGTAGACGCAGCCGCCCACCGGTCCGAAAAGCATCATGTAGAACATCGGGGCTATCTCGCCGTCCGAGGTGTTCTCCGCGACGGTCTCGACAGCGGCCTTTACGACTCCGGCCTCGTCGAGGACCTCGGTGTCGCGGCCGACTATCCAGGAAACTGCTTTGCGGCCGGCATCAAGACCCTTTTCAGTAAGCTCGGTATAGACTCTTTTGCTCTCCGCTGTCAGGGATTTTGCCGCAAGGCACTGCCAGCAGAGAATGGTCCCGAGCACGATGTATACGGCCGGGTGTATCTTCCACGCAATGAAAAGTATGATCCAGGATCCAAGCCCGGCCGCCAGGATAACGCAAAACCACAGCACTGCGCCGCCTGTGAACTTGTCCATGCGGCTGTAGAGCTTCTTTTCGAGGAAAGCTATGAGCTTTCCGTAGAGTATGACTATGTGAGGCCAGCCGTGAGGGTCTCCTATGATCCAGTCAAGGGCGAAACCCAGGACCAGGGCTATGGTGCTGCAGAGTATCATTTCGCGCCCTTTCCGGCCGCGGCGGCCGCGTACGCGGAAGCCTTTTCCGCGAAGCTTTCGGCAAACCCGGGGTTTGCCGGAAGGTACAGGTGCGGAAAGCCCGCGTACAGCGAAGCTGCCGCGTGCACGCACTCCCAGCCCCGCTTTCCGGTCGGCTTCGCCGCCCGAAAGCCGCGGCCGGGGGCCTCGCTATCATAATAATGGAACTCGTGCGCCCTTATGCTCTCCCCCGCCCTGCAGAACATATTGTCCTCCTGAGCCGTGAGCGTAACATATCCGAAGCGCTGCAGCCTGTCCGTCTTATAGCACGCTGCCGGAATGACACCGGACATATGCACGCCGTCCAGAGTCTCATGCAGGTACATGAAGCCTCCGCATTCGGCGAACGTCGGAAGTCCGTCTTCAATAGCTGACTTAACAGAATCAAGCATTCTGTCATTCTTCGAAAGCTGCTCTGTGTAAAGCTCCGGGTAACCTCCCGGAAGGTAAAGCGCGCTTATCCCGTCCGGCAGGACCTCGTCATGGAGCGGGCTGAAGTACCTGATCTCAAAGCCCGCAGCCTTAAGCAGGTCCAGATTCTCCTGATAAATGAAGCAGAAAGCCTCGTCCTTTGCCACTGCAAGCACCGGACGCCCGGAAACTGCCTTTACCGCCCTGCCTGCCGGCCTTTCCAGTGCCTCCGCGCTTTCCGCAAGACCGATAAGACCGTCGATATCCATGCACTCTTCCGCCTTTGCAGCCAGCACGTCTATCCTCTGCTGAAGATCCTCGATCTCCGCCGCGGTTATCAGTCCCAGATGCCTTGAACCTATCTCAGCT
>CAMYWZ010000096.1 GCA_947302945.1 uncultured Bacillota bacterium | reverse complement strand
TCAGCGATTCCGCCTGATCCAGCCACTCCCTGGTGGTCTCAAATCTCCGGAGAGTACCGCACCCGTCCATTGATCCGCCGTATTCCAGGAACTCGCGGCGGTATGCCTGTATCTGGGAGTTGTATTCCATCGACGGTTCAATAAGTTTCATAAGTTTTCTCCATTTTTTAATCCCGGAACTTTTTCCAACTGCAGTAAAGCGTACCACAGCGCGGCCGTTATTACAACAGAACAAAATGAGAAGACGATCCGGAAGGGATCGTCTTCTGTGATTATGTGTTCTTTCAGCAGGCTGAAGATCACCCGCGCGCTTTGCGCTTGCTCATGTAGAACACCGCAAAGAAGACGATCTGAATCGCTTTCAGATCGTCTTCTGTCGTTATACGTTTTTCGGCCGGATATCATTCCTGCGTTCTGCGTTTGCTCGCGTAGAAAACCGCGAAGAGAACGATATAGCCGATCATGAGCATCGAACAGATACGGAACATGCTCATGTATCCGATTCTGTCGGATACGCTTCCCATCAGGAAACCGCCCAGCGCCGAGCCAAGGTCAAGACCGTTGTAGAACAGCGCGTTGCCGAGACTCCTGTTGCGGCCCACGAGTTCCATCATGAAGGTCTGGAACGCGGGGATTATCTGACCAAGGGCAAAGCCGCTGAACACGGCCGCGATCAGAAGCACCGTGTCGGTCCTCGTGAAGGAGTAGAGGAACAGGCATATGAACATCGAGATACCGCCGGGTATGATGGAAGCGGCGGGACCGTGTTTGTCGTACAACCTGCCTGTCAGGATCTTACTGGCGAAGCACACCCAAGTTTTCACTATGAAGAACACGGACAGCTTCGTGAGACCCTGCTCCTGCGCGAGCACCGGAAGGAACGTCTGTTCTGAGCAGCGGCTGATACCGAAGAGAAGAAGAATGATGATCGGAAGGGTGACGCGCGGGTCATAGAAGCTCTTCCAGAAGGGAGGCCTCTTGATGCGCTCGCCGGATACCGGCTGCTCCTCGGGTACCGTTTCCAGTACTTTTACGAAGAAAAGGCACACCAGCGCGGCGATGAGCATCGCGCCAGCGGCCATGAGGAACATGACCTTGAAGCCGCTCTTTTCGACTACCGAGAGAGCGACGGCCGGAGAGAACGCGACCGCGCCGGTGGTCGACATGCTGAGATATCCGATGCCCTGTCCGCGCTTGTCGGCGGGAAGGATATCCGCGGCTATGGAACCGAACATCGTGGTCACGAGACCGTAGCCGATGCCCTGGAGGATCCTTACGACAGTAGCGTCAAGGGACGAGGCAGTCAGCTGATAGCAGAGCATGAACACCACGGATATGATAACACCTATCCGGAGCATGTTCCTGCGCCCAAGCTTTTCGACCAGCAGGCCGATGAAAATCCTCGTTACGACTGCGGCAATGAAGAATCCGGTAGCAACGAGCCCAACCTGGGTATCCGACGCCCCGAGAGACGAGACGTAGAGAGGCAGAGTGGGTTCCAGCGCGTAGAAGCCGAAGTTGAAAACGAAGTTTGCGACGACTATCGCAATGTAATACGGCAGCCATTTTTTCTTATCCGTGTCCATATGCGGGGACTCCTCTCAAACACTGTCCGGGCCGGCCTCTTATCTTTGGAAATGGTTCAGAACAAATATGACTTTACGACTTGTGGAGCACACACTCGATGCCGGCATCCTCGAAGATCTTGCAGACTGCTGCGAGCTGCTCGGGGGTGTGGCGCTTCATATCCTTGAGAGTGTAGTCGCGGTGGGTCATGACGTACTTGCCCTCGCCGTAGTTGTGATAGGGAAGTATCTCGATGCGGACCGGCTTGATCTTGTTGAGCTCAAGCAGCTTGTCGCGGGTAGCAAAGAGGTTCTCCTCGTAGTCGTTCACGCCGGGGATAAGGGGAAGACGGATGACGACCTCGCTGGGAGAAGCCATGGCCGTGTCGAGGTTCTTGAGGATCGGCTCAAGGGGAACGCCCGTCCACTTCTGATGCACAGCGTCGTCGAGGCTCTTCATGTCGTAGAGGAAGATATCCACGTAGGGGAGTATCTTCGCGAAGTTCTCGGGTGTGGCGTAACCGGTCGTCTCGACGCAGGTGTTGATGCCCTCGTCCTTGCACTTCTTGAGGATGGCCGCGGCGAAATCGGGCTGGGCAAGGAGCTCGCCGCCTGAGAGGGTAACGCCGCCGCCGGTGACGTCGTAGTAGTCACGGTCCTTATTGACCTCTTCATATATGTTGTCCACGGTCTCGACGCGGCCGTAGATCGACAGAGCGCGGTAGATGCAGTTGTTCACGCAGGTGCCGCAGCCGATGCACTTGTCGCGGTCGATGTGGAGCTTCTTGTCGCCGCCGATCATGGTGATGGCGTGCTGGGGGCAGAGGGCAGCGCACTTGCCGCACTCCTGGCAGAGAGTGTAGTGGTGGCCGATCTCGGGCTCGATGCTCTGGGACTCAGGGTTGGCACACCAGGGACATTTAAGGGGGCAGCCCTTAAGGAAAACGATGGTCCGGATACCGGGGCCGTCGTCCATACTGAATTTCTGAATATCAAAGATTACGTTCTTGTCGCTCATCATATCAACCTTTCATTTAGATCGCGGGAACAGTAAACGGCCTGAAAGCCGCCATTATGCAAATGAGGGGCAATTCAATTTGAATTGCCCCTCACTGCACAGTATCTAAGGTTTAGAGGTTGTGGTTGGTTCTGTTGATGATCTCATCCTGGAGCGTGTAGGGCAGGTCGATGAAGTTGGCGCTGTAGCCACCGACACGGACGAGCAGGTCCTTATGGGCCTCAGGATTGTGTCTGGCGTCGATGAGCTCTTCCTGATCGTGGATGTTGATCTGGAGGTGGAAGCCGCCCTTCTTGATGTAGGTCTGGATGAGGGCGACGACCTTGTTGAGCTTATCCTCGGTGTTCATGTTCTCGCGGCTCAGCTTGACGTTCAGAACGTTACCCATGTAGTAGTAGCTGTTGAACTTCGCAGCGGAGTTGAGAAGAGCCGTAGGACCATTGACGTCGTAGCCGGCCATAGCGGAAACGCCGCCGTCGTTGATCGGCTGGTTCTTTACACGGCCGTTCGGGAGAGCGCCGAGAACGGTGCCGAAGTAGAGGTGAGCGGAAGCAGCGCCCTTGAAGAGCACGCGCTTTACGCCGGTGATCGGGTCGGGTCTCTTCAGCATGATCTCTGCGTTGTTGTCAGCGACTCTCTTGAAGATGGAATCTGCATAATCGTCGTCGTTGCCATACTTAGGAGCATGGAGGCAATCCTGATGCATTTCCTCATAGCCTTCCCAGTTCTTGTCAATGGCGTCGAGCATCTGAGCGGGGGTGTACTTCTTGTCGTCGAAGCAGAGCTTCTTGATGGAAGTAAGGCTGTCAGCGATGTCGGTGGTGCCGCGCTCGCCGAGCCACATGGTGACGGTCTCGGGATAATCGGTACCGCCGCGGACGGGGTTCATGCCGAACCTGATAGCGGTGTCATACCAGAACACGCAGTTCAGGGGGGACTCGAGCTCGTTGAGGATCTCGAGGGAGTGACGGATCTCAAAGTCCTTGGTGATGCGGTCTGCGAAGTAATCGAGCTGCTTGTAGTAAGCTTCCTCGACCTCTTCCTCGCTCTTCATATCCGCAAACTTACCGGTGTGAGGACCAAACTGCTTCTGCATACGCGGATCGAAACCGTCGTGGAGAGCAAGCTCGAAGATCTTCGGCAGGTTGAGGTGCATGAAGCCGCCGATGTGCTGGCCGCAGTTGAGGTGATAGCCCAGGCAGCCTGAGGTCTGCCAGTTGTAGCACTCGGCCTCGGGGATGGTGCCGTAGTCGAGCCACTTCTGGGTGCCGAGGTAGTCGTTCAGGTAAGCCGGGCAGCCGCCGCGGTGCTCCATGTTGGCCTTGACGGCGAACTTGAGGAACTCGGGATCCATCTTGTCGTTGACACGGATGTAGATGGTGGGCTCGGAGAACTTCATGGTAGCCATGGCGCGGAGGATGATGCAGCTCATCTCGTTGGTGGTGTCCTCACCCTTCTCGTTCTTGCCGCAGATGGTGATGTCGGGAAGAAGAGTACCCTGGGAATGACGCATTTCAGCCACCTCGGGGTCCCAAGCTTCGACTTCACGGGTCTTCATCAGGAAGCACTCGAAGAGCTCAACAGCGAACTCGGGGGTGAGCTTGCCGGCCTCGACGTCGGCCTTGTAGTACGGATACAGATCCTGGTCCATGCGGTTGAGAGCGGACTCTTTACGCATGGTCTTCTCTTTCTGAGAAGCAGCGTGCATGAATCTGATGGACTGGAGAGCTTCCCAGTAGTCACGGGGAGCATTCTCGGGGACCCAGCGGCAGTTGGAAGCGATTCTCTCGAGTTCCTTTTTGCGCTCGGGTCTGGTCTCGTTCTTCGCCATCTCCTCAGCGAGGTCGGCGTATCTGTGAGCCCAGTTGATGACGGAGTCGCAGGCGATGAGCATGCCTTCGAGCATAGCTCTCTTCTCCCACGGGGTGGGACGGCTGTACATCGGCTTCATCCAGCCAGCGCCCTTGGTGTCCATAGCCTCGAGCTCAGCCTGAACGAGCTCCTTGACCTTCTTGAGGCCCACTCTGCAGGGCTCAAAACGGTAGGAGGATCTGCCGCGGCCGATCAGCTCAGGGCAGGTACGGCCCCAGATGGACATCTCGGGATCTGCACGGAAGGGGATGCCTTCGAAGACCATGGAACGGTCCTGCATGAGATCAAGGTGATCCGGGCCAAACTCGTGTACGAGAGCAGCGTTGACCTTGTTTACGGGAACGCGCTTTACCCAGTACTCGGCGCCTTCTTTAAGAGCCTGCATGTCCTCTTCGGTGCAGAGGGCGGCAGAGGTCTCAGAATACTTTCTGTCGAAGGAGCCTCTTGCGATGTTGTTGAGAACGGACTGCGGGCACTCGGCGGTGAAGATATCAGCGCCGCGGACCTTGTCGTTCATCTGGCCGACGATGAGCTCGCCGTCACGAATGAGCAGCTTGGTGTCGTCGAGGATCTTAGCAGCAGCCATACCGAAACGGAGGCTTACCGGAAGGCCTTCGGTTTCCTTGTAGGAAGCGGTGAAGGATCTCTCGGGATCTGCGCAGATGTAAACGTCAGCATCCTGCCACTCGTCTCTCAGAGCCTTAAGTCTGGGGGACATTTCGCCGCATGCCCATATGCGGTCATAATCGATTTTGCTCATGTTTTCTTATTACCTCCTCTAAATCTTTGACATACTATAAAAAATATTTGCTCGCTGGTTTAAACCCGGAGCTCCTCTCCGGCGGAAAAAATTCCGCACAGCCTAAATGACCGCACGGAGCAGATTGACTTTGAT
>CAMYWZ010000095.1 GCA_947302945.1 uncultured Bacillota bacterium | reverse complement strand
ATTCGTTTACTATGTTCTTATTGACGATATGGTCGTTGACGATCTTGGGCACCATCTCGGGTTTGAGCTTTACGTAGGTGACCTTTTCCTGGCCGGGGACGAAGACCTCGGCTATGGGCTCCAGCCTGCAGACTCCTATGCATCCGGTCTGCTGGACCTTGACGTTCTTAAGACCTCTCTTGTTGACTTCCTCGAGGAAAGCCTGAAGTACCGGTCTGGCGCCGGCCGCGATGCCGCAGGTAGCCATTCCGACGAGGATCTTGATGCTGTCTTCGTCGAATTCCCTGATATTCATCTGCTTCTGCATCTTCTCGCGCAGCGCTTTGAGTTCATCTAAACTTTTCACTGTGTTCTCCTTTTTTCTGATCTCAGCCTTGGCAGCTGTTTAGTTCTGTATGGATGCTTCCTGCTCGTTGACATAGGCTCTTATCCAGTCCTGTATCTCGGCTTCGGCAAGGCTTATGTCTCTCTGGTGTCGTAAATGAAGCTCTTTTCGTCCTTTATCCTGCTGTATACAAGCTCCATGCCATCCTTGAGCGCCCCTGACAGAAGCGCTGCCGTAGACCCCATGTCTCCGATCGGAGGGCAGTCTATGTTGGATGTGTAAAAGCTTGCTTTTACCTGTGTGCCGACGCCGACTTCGCTTTCTATGCTCAGGGCTCCGCCGCTCTGTTCCGCGGCGAGCTTGAAGAGGGGAAGACCCATGCCGACTTTTCTTGTGGTGCGGCTGGTGGTGAAGGGGTCTGTGACCGTCCTGAGCATCTCCGGCGCTATGCCGCAGCCGTTGTCTTTGATGCTTATGGTGAGCAGATCGGCTTCTTCGCGGAGAGTGATCTCTATGAGCGCTGCGCCGGCGCTGATGGAGTTGTGGGCAACATCCAGGACGTTGAGAGAAAGGTCCTTCATTTATTTGTACTTATCCAGTATCGGGCCTACCTGATCGGGGGTGAGACGTCCGTAGACGTCGTCGTTGATCATCATGACCGGAGCGAGTCCGCAGGCGCCTACGCATCTGCACGCGTCGAGCGAGAACTTGCCGTCCGGGGTGAGTCCGCCGGGCTGTATCGAGAGCTTTTTCTCGATGGCGGTGAGCACGTCAGCCGAACCCTTTACGTAGCAGGCTGTTCCAAGGCAGACCGAAATGCGGTATTTACCCTTGGGATTGAGAGTGAACTGGGCGTAGAAAGAAGCAACTCCGTATACCTCGGAAAGAGGGATGCCGAGTTCTTCCGCGATGATGATCTGCACTTCTTCCGGAAGATATCCGTAGATATCCTGAGCTGCCTGCATGATGGGCATGGTGGCTCCCGGAACGTCCTTGTACTGCCTGATCACCTCGCGGAGCTGCTTTTCCTGCTCCTTTGTGCCTTTGAAGGGCACGGCGGTCTTTGTGTTAGGCATTTTTACCTCCAATATAAAAATCAGTGATTGTTATTAAAATAACTATCCTATTATAGACTGTTTTATGTCATATTTGAAGATGATTTTTAAAGAATTTAACGAATTTTTTGATATTTTACAGGCCTGTAAGTTTTATTTACGCAGCCATGATAAAACCGCTGCAGCTGACAGCTCGTCAAGGTCCATGAACTGGACGGGGGAGAGGGGGATCTGTTCTATCCTGTGGGCGTCGCTGCCTTTTACGAAGCGCAGGCCCTTAAGGTCTTTTCTTAAGGTGAAGTCTTCGGGACAGGCCATGGAAAGTTCCGCCATGGAAAAACCCATGTCCGGGTCCCACAGGCCGAGGTTGCTTATGAGCGAGTTGCTGCTTCTGTCTATGTGTGCGGGATATGCGAAGCCTCCGCAGCTTTCGGCAAGCTCTTTTACCTGGTAAATGCCTATGCCGCTGGCGGAGATGAGGAGTTTTTCCTCCTCCCCGATGACGGTGCCTTCGGCGTCTGTATAAAGCTGGTCTCCGAATATGCTTTTGCGGTTTTTAACTGGAGGGAGGCTTTTGTAGACTGTGCTGCTGAAATCCATAGCGCCTTCGAGAGTCTCGAAAAGGCAGACGACGTGGACTTCTTCGGAAGTGTTGAGCTCCATGCCGGGAAGGCCTAAAAGCCCGTAATATTCGCAGGCCTTAAGGAATGCCGCGCAGTTGCCGCAGCTGTTGTGGTCCGTGAGAGCTATGATCTTGAATCCGGACAGCGCAAACATCCCGGCCATCACAGCAGGCTGGCTGCTGTTTTCTGCGCAGGGCGAAAGGCATGAATGGATGTGAAGATCGAAGCCGTACTGAGCCATGTCTGCCGCGCGGCGCCTTATTCAGCCAGCGCTTTGGCAAGCTCCGCGGCTGCCTGATAGGTGGAAAGCCCGGTGCCCAGCAGGTTTATCTCTTCCGTTTCGCAGCGGGAGAGCAGGGCGTCGTCCGGTTTTACGCCTTCCGTGAGCACTATGCAGGATATGTCCGTCATGACGGCGACGGCCGCCACGTTCTGGTTGCTCATGATCGTGAGCCATACGTTGCCTTCTTCAGCGCGGCCCATGACCCAGCTGAGAAGGTCTCCGCAGTAGCCTCCGGTCACTTCCGCGTCTTCGTTTCCGGCGCAGAATACCGTAAGGCCAAGGGCTTCCTTCAGTTCTCTTACTGTCATTTGGACTCCTTTCTGTGGAACACGCATCTTGCGGGATCCGCGTGTACCTGCACTATGTCTTCGGCAAAGGCGTTGCAGCTTGGGGCGCCGCACGATCCGCAGTCTATGCCCGGCAGAGTCTTTCGTATCTCCTGGATCTTGGTCATTTTTTCGAAGGCCATGCTGCGGTCTTCGTCGAGGAGGAAGGCGGGCAGGTACTCCAGCTTTTTGGAGACGGTGAGCTGCTGCCTGTTCTCCATAGAAAGGTCGTAGGCGTCGAAGTACTCGGGAAGATCTCCGAGCATCTTCTTGATGCGGAGCTTGGCGTTGAAGGGATTGCCCACGCACAAAGACCCGCCGACGCATCCGCAGGTGCAGGCGTTAAGCTCTATGTAGTCTGCTTCCGGGATATTGCCGTTTTCTATTTCCTCCAGCATGGTGATGCAGTTCTGTATCTCGTCGACAGCCATGAAATTCCAGGCCTTGCGGGCTGCAGCTTCTCCTCCGGAATAGGCGTGGGTAAGGCCGCGCCTTCCGCTGCGGCAGATGGGTATGGGGTCTGTGACCTTTTTAATGGCGCTCTCGAGCGGACCGTAGATGTCGACTATGGGTATGCACTCGTCTATGACGCGCCTTTTCATGGTCTCGGGGTAATTGGATTCGGTGATCTGCGAGGGGCAGGGCACTATGGCTATGATGCCTATCTCCTCGGGGAAAAGACCTGTCTCCGCGATGGCTTTTTCCCTTGCCTTGATGGCGGCGTGCTCTATGGGGATGATGGTGTCCACTACCTGCGGGATGAGGTCCGGGAAGCGCATGCGTATGAGCCTTAGGATCGTGGGGCAGCAGGAAGATATGGCGGGGCCTTTGTTTGCGGCACCGTTGATCTTGTCCCTGATCGCGAACTGCGCGATGAGCTCGGCGGAAGCCGCAGGCTCGCAGATGTCGTCAAAGCCCAGGGTGATGAGGGCGGTGAGTATGACGTTCGGATCCCTGACCTTGGTGAACTGGCCGAAAAGGGCCTGGTCTGGAAGGGCCACGGTATACTTGTATTTCTGGAGTATGCTCAGGTCCGAATGCGTGGTCTTTATCGCTCCGTGCGGGCATTTTTTGATGCAGGTGCCGCAGTCTATGCAGCGCTGATCGAGGAGCCTTGCCTTTCCGCCGCGGACCCTTATGGCCTCGTTCGGGCAGGCTTTGATGCACGACGTGCAGCCTACGCACTTGTTTTTATCGATTATTACTGAATGCTTTATCATGTTATTTGGTCTTGATCTTCATTGTGACGGTGGTGCCTTCTCCGACGACAGTGTCTATGTTCATCTCGTCGGAGCAGCGCTTCATGTTCGGAAGGCCCATGCCTGCGCCGAAGCCGAGGTCGTTCGCCTGCGCGTCGGCGGTGGACCAGCCTTCCTGCATTGCAAGATCTATGTTCGGGATGCCGGGACCCTTGTCTTTGAGTATGATGGTGATGTCATCAAGGCCTATGACGACTTTGGCGACGCCTCCGTCGGCGTGGATGACCATGTTGATCTCGCCTTCGTACATGCATATACCGACACGCCTTATTATGTCAGACGGAAAACCGAGCTTTTTGAGATTGGATTTCGTGCTCCTTGAAGCTTCTCCGGCCCTGTGGTAATCGCTTCCGTCTACCTGGTATTCGAATACGATGTCTGCCATTTTACCTGACTCCGTTTTTGTAGAGGAGACCGCAGGAAGTGTACATGAGCTTCTTCGTGGAAAGCACTGCGATATCGCTGTCCTCGGCCAGAGCCAGCATGTTTGCATCGGGCATTTTGCCCCTGACGAAAAGGATGAAGTGCATGTCGACCATCTCCGCGGTGCGTATGACCTGGGGGTTGATCATGCCTGTAAGAAGGAGCTTCTGATCGCTGACGTAAGCCAGGATGTCGCTCATGAAATCGCTTGCGAAAGCCCCTTCGACCTCCATGTCGAGTTTGTCTTCCCCGCACAGCAGGGTGGCATCGAGGAGCTCCATTATCTCTTTAAGTTTCATAGCTTTGATACCTTCACAGAGAGTTAAGACGTACATGATAATCTTATCAAAATAAGGACATGGAATCAATATCGTTATGTGATAAACATTTGCTCTGAACATTTTGAGAAAAATGTGGTATAATAACATTTCAGAGGTGATCATGAAAGACATAGCAGTCATAATCCCGTCCCTCGATCCGGACGAAAAATTCGTAAGCACAGTCGACGGCATGGCAGCCGCCGGTTTTAAGCATATAGTAATGGTGGACGACGGCAGCCACGAGGAGAACAAGGCCTTTTTCAGCCGGGCCCTCGAAAAGCACAGGGACTGCTGCCATCTTATCGTGCATGAAGTCAACAAGGGCAAGGGCAGGGCTCTCAAGACCGCGTTCTCATATATCGCCGAGAACGCCTTCGCGTGGATAGCGGAAAACCTTCAGGACGTATCCGGCGCGGTCACCGTGGACGGAGACGGCCAGCACACCCCGGAGGATACCGTTCGCGTCTCGGAGGAAATGGAAAGAAAGCCCGGCACCGTCATCATAGGCTGCAGGGACTTTTCCTTAAGCCACGTTCCCACCCACAACAGGCTCGGAAACCGCATATCTTCGTTCGTATACAGGGTTGTTTACGGAATAAAGCTTTCCGACACCCAGACCGGTCTGAGAGGGATACCGGCCGAATATCTTGCGGTCCTGTCATACGTCGACGGGGACCGTTACGAGTACGAGACCAACATGCTCATCTACCTGCAGGATCATAAGATCCCCTACAGCGAG
>CAMYWZ010000094.1 GCA_947302945.1 uncultured Bacillota bacterium | reverse complement strand
CAAAAAGTTCTGCATATTCGAGTACATCTACTTTGCAAGACCGGATTCAGTCATCGACGGAGTTTCGGTCCACGAAGCGCGTCTTGCGGCAGGCAAGGTCCTCGCCAGGAGGCACCCGGCCGGGGCCGACATAGTCATAGGCGTTCCGGATTCGGGCCTCGACGCAGCCATAGGCTACAGCATAGAGTCCGGCATCCCCTACGGGATAGGGCTCATAAAGAACAAGTACATCGGGCGGACCTTCATCGCTCCGGACCACAGGCTGGACCAGGTAAAGATCAAGCTTTCCGCGATCGAAGACGTAGTAAGAGGCAGGCGCGTGGTCCTGATCGACGACTCGATAGTCCGCGGCACCACGAGCGGCAGGCTCGTCAGCCTCATAAGGGAGGCCGGCGCGAAGGAAGTCCACATGCGGGTCACGGCTCCGCCCTTCCTCTTCCCGTGCTACTACGGGACCGACATCGACTCGAAGGAGAACCTCATCGCCTGCAATCACAGCGTGGAGGAGATCGCCTCGATCATAGGCGCGGATTCTCTTGGGTATCTTCCTTTGGAGGATCTCTGCGAGCTTTCGGGAGGCCCGGATTACTGCAGCGCGTGCTTTTCCGGTGAGTATCCGACCAAGGTCCCGGACGATACCGCCAAAAACCGTTTTGAGCGCCGCATTTCCGGGAACTGAAAGGGGGACAGGATGCAGTTTACAAAGATGCACGGACTGGGCAACGACTATCTCTACGTTTACGGAGAGGTCCCGCCGGATATAAAAGAGCTTTCAGTAAAGCTGTCGGACCGCCACTTCGGCGCGGGTTCCGACGGGATGATATACATATCGCCTTCGCGCAGGGCGGATTTTCTGATGCGCGTGTTCAACGCGGACGGGTCCGAGGCTAAGATGTGCGGCAACGGCATACGCTGCGTCGGAAAGTACGTCTACGACAAGGGATATACCGACAAGACGAAGCTCAAGATAGAGACGCTTTCAGGGATCAGGACCCTTCAGTTGCACGTTGTGGGCAGGAAGGTCAAGTCGGTAACTGTAGAAATGGGCCGAGCGGATGCCGGAGAAGAAGCTGTGCTTCCAGGCAGGGCGGACAGGATAGATTATGTGCCGGTGGATGTCGGCAACCCCCACGCAGTGATCTTCGTCGAAGACGCAGGCAGCGTTCCTCTAGAGACGCTGGGACCGGCTATTGAAAAGCACCCGGTCTTCCCGGGCGGCGTGAACGTGGAGTTCGTGCAGCTCATCTCGGACCAGAAGCTCAGGATGAGGGTCTGGGAGCGCGGCAGCGGCGTCACGATGGCCTGCGGCACGGGAGCCTGCGCATCGGCTGCAGCTGCTGTAAAGAGGGGACTGTGCAGGGCCGGCGAGCCCATAACGGTGGTGCTCGACGGAGGCGCCCTGCAGGTCACGGTAATGGACGGCGGTCTGATATCCATGACCGGTCCGGCCGAATTCGTTTACGAGGGGGAAACGCTGATATGACCATGCCTAACATGCATTACGCGGATCTTAAGGACTCATATCTGTTCTTCCATATTGCCCGGAAAGTCAGGGCTTATCAGGAAACGCACCCGGGGGTACACCTCTACAGGATGGGTATCGGCGACGTTTCGCTGCCTCTCTGCGATGCGGTCATAAAGGCTCTGCATGAGGCGGTGGACGACCAGGCTTCAAAGGAGAGCTTCCACGGCTATATGCCCGAGCCGGGCGCGCCTTTTCTGCGCAGCGCCATAGCGGAGCACTACAGGCGCAGGGGCGTTGATCTTTCGGACGAAGACGTCTTCGTCTCGAGCGGCGCCAGCGACGAGCTCGGGGACATACTGGACCTTTTCGACAGGTCGAACAGCGCGCTGGTCATCGAGCCTGCGTATCCGGCCTACGTCGATGCCAACGTCATCGCGGGCCGCAGGATAGTCCACCTTTCTTCGGGAAGAGAAAGCGGCTTCCTTCCGTCGCCAAGCGCGGAGGCAAAAGCGGACATACTCTACATCTGCTCGCCCAACAACCCCACCGGAGCGGTTTTCAGCAGGAAGCAGCTTCAGGAATGGGTGGATTTCGCGAATAAAAACGGCTCGATCATACTGTTCGACGCGGCCTACGAGGCCTTCATCGAGGACAGCAGCCTCCCGCGCAGCATATTCGAGCTTGAAGGCGCAAAGACCTGCGCCATAGAGATATGCTCCCTGTCCAAGACGGCCGGCTTTACCGGTACGCGCCTTGGCTACACCGTCATCCCGAGGGAGCTGAAGCGCAGCAATATGAGCTTCAACGATATGTGGATACGCAACAGGACCACGAAGACCAACGGAGTCTCTTATATCATACAGAAAGGCGTAGCGGCAGTCTTTACGCAGGAAGGGCAGCGCCAGATCCGCGAAAACATCGCATATTACAAGGAAAACGCCCGCATCCTGATGGAAGCCCTGGACGCGGCGGGAGTATGGTACTGCGGCGGAAAGAACGCCCCGTACATATGGCTCGCCTGCCCGAAAGGCATGGGCAGCTGGGAGCTTTTCGACTGGCTCCTGGAAAAAGCGCAGATAGTCGGAACGCCCGGCGAGGACTTCGGTTCCTGCGGTGAAGGTTATTTCAGGTTCTCCACCTTCGGAGACCGTGCAGATACTGTGGAGGCAGCCAGGCGGCTGAAGGAATTGTTATGACAAAGTATATTTTTGTGACCGGCGGCGTAGTATCCGGGCTTGGAAAAGGGATCACAGCGGCATCTCTGGGAAGGCTTCTTAAAGCAAGGGGCCTGAAGGTGGCCGCGCAGAAGCTGGATCCGTACATCAACGTGGACCCGGGGACCATGAGCCCCTACCAGCACGGAGAGGTGTACGTAACGGAGGACGGCGCTGAGACCGACCTTGACCTGGGCCACTACGAGCGCTTCATAGACGAGGACCTTAACAAGTACTCCAACCTCACCACCGGAAAGGTCTACTGGAACGTGCTGAACAAGGAGAGGCGCGGCGAGTACCTCGGCTCGACGGTGCAGGTCATCCCGCACATCACCAACGAGATCAAGGAGTTCGTCTACAGCGTCGGCAAAAAGACCAGCGCGGACGTGGTCATAACCGAGATCGGCGGCACGATAGGCGACATCGAATCGCAGCCCTTCATCGAGGCGGTGCGCCAGATCTCGCTCGAGGTCGGCCGCGAGAACAGCCTCTTCATCCACGTCACTTTAGTGCCTTACCTGAGCGGCTCGGAGGAGCACAAATCCAAGCCCACGCAGCACTCGGTCAAGGAGCTGCAGGGCATGGGCATCAACCCGAACATCATAGTCCTGCGCTGCGACAGGCACCTTGAGCCCTCCATATTCCAGAAGATAGCCCTGTTCTGCAACGTGAAGCAGGACTGCGTCATAGAAAACATCACCCTGCCCATACTCTACGAAGCTCCGCTGATGCTTGAAAAATCGAACTTTTCCTCGGTCGTGTGCAGGGAACTGGGTATAGACGCTCCGGCGCCGGACCTGACCGAATGGCAGGCGATGGTAGACAGAATAGCAGGGGCTCGCTCGCACTGCGTGGAGATAGGCCTTGTCGGAAAGTACGTGGGACTGCACGACGCATACCTTTCCGTCGCGGAAGCTCTGCACCACGCGGGCTACTACCACAACGTCCACGTCAACATTCACTGGATAGATTCGGAGGAGATAAAGCCGGATACGGTCGATGAGATGCTCTCCGGCCTGGACGGAATACTGGTCCCGGGAGGTTTCGGAAGCCGCGGAATAGAAGGCATGATCCTTGCCGCAAAGTACGCAAGGGAAAAGGGCCTGCCGTACTTCGGCATATGCCTTGGCATGCAAATCGAAGTAATAGAATACGCAAGGAACGTGGCCGGCATAGCCGACGCCAACTCCGGCGAGTTCGACGAGCAGTGCAAAAACAAGGTAATAGACTTCATGCCGGGCCAGAGCGAAGACATTGACAAGGGCGGCACCCTGCGTCTGGGGGCCTACCCCTGCGAGATACAGCCGGGCACCACGATGGAGCGCTGCTACGGAAGCCTTTCCATAAGCGAAAGGCACCGCCACCGCTACGAGTTCAACAATGATTATCGTGAAAAACTTCAGGCCTGCGGCCTTGTATTAAGCGGCATTTCCCCGGACGGAAGGCTGGTAGAGACCATAGAGCTTACAGACAGGCCTTTCTTTGTAGGCGTGCAGTATCATCCGGAATTTAAGAGCCGTCCCAACAGGCCTCATCCGCTGTTCAAAGGCTTCATCGGCGCCGCGGCGGAGAGGGCGGAGCGCTGAGCTAACGCAGGACTGCGCTGGTCTTGCCGCCTATGGTGAGGGTGCTGCCTTCAAGCTTCGCGCCTTCCATGCCTATCACGGCGCTGAGGGTCTTAAAGCCTTCGGCGCCTTTTATCTGCGACAGGTCTATGACGGACTCGCTGCCGGACGGATTGTGCAGGACGCATACGGTACGGCCTTCCCATGTGGAGGTGAATCCGCCGACCTTTGTATTCTCAAGCTTCAGAGCTTTGTATTCCCCGCGCGCGATCTCCGGGTTGGCCGCGCGTATCATCAGCAGTTTCTTATAGTACGTGAGCAGGCTGGAATCGTCGGCCATCTGATCCTTGGCCCCTGCCTGTATCTGGTTGTCCGGATCATAGGTGGTGCCCTCGGGGTCCTTCACGCTGTCTCCGTCGCCCCAGACCATGGCCAGGCGCCTGTTGGCGTCTGTGTTGGCGGAACCTCTGGAGCCGCGCATTCCAAGCTCCTCTCCGTAGTAGATGAAGGGCGAGCCCGGCCCGAGTATGTACAGGTTCGCCGCCATCTGCATGTTTCCGCTCTCCGGGGTCAGGTAGCCGGCGGCCCTGTCGGTATCATGGTTCGCGATGAAAGGTACCATCATGGCCGAACTGTTTTTAGCCTTTATCGTGTTAAGATAGGCCTCCACGTAGGAGCTGAGCCTGTTCGCGTTGCCGGCCTTGGCCACGTCCGTATACATTCCGTTCTGCTGCGAAAGCGTAAAGTTGAAGCAGTTCACGACTTCGAAGTACTTATTGGTTACCGCGTCGCTGTCCCAGACTTCCGCCACTGTGTAGACGTCCGGTTTGAGCATCTTCATCTCGTACAGGAAGCTGCGCCAGAAGTTGACGCTGGCGATATGGTCGTTGAAATACACGTACTTGGCCGCGTCGAAGCGAAAGCCGTCCACGCCCAGGTCAAAGTAGAACTTCGCAACGTCCAGTATGGCCTGCCTGACCGCTATGTTGCTGTAATTGAGCTCCGGCATGTCGGTGTCGAAGTTGCATTCCACAAGGTCCGTGCTGCCGGCGATCTGCTTGAAGGAGATCGGAAGAGCACACGTCTGAACTCCAGTCACGGCTTAAGATCT
>CAMYWZ010000093.1 GCA_947302945.1 uncultured Bacillota bacterium | reverse complement strand
GTGCACTGATATTCAGTTACAGTTCGTTGATCTCCCTTACGCGCCTGCAGGCGACGAAGTGGTCCTTGGAAAGTTCCTCGAGCTGAGGTGTTCCCTTGAAGCAGTCCTCGCAGGCGAAGCGGCAGCGCGGAGCGAAGCGGCAGGCGTCCTTCGGATCGATGGGGCTTGTGAGCTCGCCCTTGAGTATCTCCCTCTCCTTCTTGTTCTTGATGGACGGAATGGGGATGGCGGAGAGCAGCGCTTTGGTGTAGGGGTGCCAGGTGTGGCTGAACAGCTCTTTGGTGGGAGCCTTCTCTACCATCTGGCCCAGGTACATTACGCTTATGTGGTCCGAAATGTGCTTTACTACTGAAAGATCGTGGGTGATGAACATGTAGGCCATGCCCTTCTCCTTCTGCAGATCCTGCAGCAGGTTGAGTATCTGGGCCTGGATCAGCACGTCCAGAGCGGAGACAGGCTCGTCGCAGATGATGAGGTCCGGTTCAAGAGCCAGGGCCCTTGCGATACCTATTCTCTGGCGGCGGCCGCCGTCAAGCTCGTGGGGGTAAGTCTGGGCGAAGCGCCTTGCAAGACCTACTGTATCCATGAGCTCCAGCACGCGCTTGTTGAGCTCTTTTTCGTCCTTGAAGACCTTCTGGATCAGAAGAGGCTCGGCGATCTGCTCGGAAACGCTCATGCGCGGATTCAGAGAGGACAGAGGATCCTGGAAGATCATCTGCATGTCCTTCCTCAGTTCCACGAACTTCCTGTTATCTATCCTGGAGATGTCTTCTCCCTTGAAGATGATCTTGCCTGAAGTGGGGCTGGTAAGGTGGAGTATGGTCTTGCCGAGCGTTGATTTTCCGCAGCCGGATTCGCCTACGACACCGAGAGTCTCGCCTTTGTCAAGGGTAAAGCTGACATCGTCTACAGCGTGGAGCGTGCCGTCGGGCACCATAAAGTATTTTTTCAGGTTTTCTACCCTAAGAAGCGGTTCCGCCATCACTTTGCCTCCTTTCCTTCAGCTTTGGAGGCAAGCATTGCGTCTATGCTCTCCTGCGACATGTATTTGATGCATTTTACCAGGTGGCCCGGTTCAACTTCTGTTGTGACGGGGTCTATGATCGAGCAGGCATCGCACCTTTCAGTGCACCTTTCGCAGAACGAGCAGTGCTCCGGAAGATCCATGGGGTCTGTAACAAGGCCCTGTATGGAGTGGAGCCTGTCCACGTCCTTGTCAAGGCTCGGAAGAGCGTTGAACAGCGCCATGGTGTAGGGGTGCTTTGTGTTGTTGAAGATATGCTCTGCCGTGCCGTATTCGACAACCTCTCCGGCGTAGATGACGGCTACGGAATCGCAGGTCTCGGCGACTACACCAAGGTCGTGAGTTATCATCAGGGTAGCGGTCTTGAACTTCTTCTGAAGGTCTCTCATGAGGTCCAGGACCTGCGCCTGAATGGTAACGTCAAGAGCTGTGGTGGGCTCGTCCGCGAGCAGCACTCTGGGGTTGCAGGCGAGCGCCATAGCGATGACTATGCGCTGCTTCATGCCGCCCGAGAACTGGTGCGGGTATTCGTTGTAACGGGCGCCGGGGATGCCTACGGTCTCCATCATTTCGATGGCGCGCTGCTTGGCTTCGGTCTTGGTGACAGAGTTGTGCAGCCTTACGACTTCGGCGATCTGGTCTCCGACGTACATTACCGGGTTGAGAGCGGACATCGGGTCCTGGAATATCATGCCCATGACGCCGCCGCGGAAGGCGCGCATCATCTTGTTGTAGTGCTTTTTGTCGCGCTTTTTTCTTGAGGTGATGGTTATGGGCTTGCCGTCGAGAAGGATCTCGCCTTCAATGACGTGGCCTACGTCCGGGAGAAGACCCATTGCGGTGAGGGCGATGGTGGTCTTGCCGGCGCCGGTCTCGCCTACAAGGCCGAGGGTCTCGGAAGCGTTGACTTTGAGGCTGATGCCGTTTACGGCTTCCGCTACTCCGTCCTGGGTCTCGTAGTGCACTACGAGGTTTTTAAGCTCCAGTACAGGAACATTGTTTGTGTTTTCACTCATTCTATGTTCCTCCTTTTACTTAAGACGCGGGTCGAGAGCGTCCCTGAGACCGTCACCGAACAGGTTCAGCGCAAGTACGGTGATCATGATGGCGAGGCCCGGGAATATGAGCATGTACGGATAGGTGTTGAGGAATGCCTTTGACGCAGCGAGCAGAGCGCCCCATTCAGGCATGGGCTCGGGAATGCCGAGGCCTATGTAGCTGAGCGATGATACCGTAAGGATAGCGGTAGCTACGCTGAAGGTGATCGCTGTGAGTATGGGGCCGATAGCGTTCGGCAGCATGTATTTGAGGAGCTGCCTTCTGCTGCTGGCTCCCATTGCCCTTGCGGACTCGATGTAGTCGTTGCGCTTTACAGTAAGTATGGAGGCGCGGACGACTCTGGATCTTGCGGGCATGGTCGATACTGCGATAGCTATTATAAGGTTGCGCATGCCGCCGCCGAGGGTGGCGGAAACTGCGATAGCAAGCAGCATAGACGGGATGGACTGGATGATATCCATGATCCTCATGATGATATTATCCACTCTGCCTCCGTAATATGCCGCTATCGCGCCGAGCGTGCCGCCCAGGGCAAATGCCACTATTACGCACATGAAACCGATAGGGATGGATATTCTTGTACCATAGATGACTCTGGAGAAGATATCTCTTCCGAACTGATCGGTGCCGAACCAGTGCTCTGAATTGGGGAATTCGAACGGGTGGTCGTAATCCATTACGTTGTATGGATACGGCGCAAGCATGGGAGCGAATATCGCCACCAGTATCAGGAGCGCGATAACTACCAGACCTACGATAGCCAGACGGTTCCTCTTGAGCCTCTTCCAGGCTTCCTTGCCCGGCGAGCTTTGGACTTCTTTGCCGTGGTTCCTTGCTATTTCTCTTTCTCTCTTTGCTGCTATTTTAGCCATAGCAGGCGTATGTCTTTTTGCCATGCTGTGACCTCCTAGCTCCTGGCCGCTTTGGCAGCCTTCCTGGCAGCCCTCTTGTTAGCGGCTATCTTGCTCTTTGCATTGAACTCGTCTTTGAGCCTCGGATCTATGACTGTATAGATAAGGTCCATGCAGAGCATTACGACAGAGAAGCATACGGCGATCAGTATCAGGCCGCCCTGAACTGACTGCCAGTTGCGGTTGTTTATCGAATTGAGCATGTAGAGCCCTACGCCGTCCAGACTGAAGATGGACTCGGCTACCACCGCTCCGCCCAGCGATACGCCTATGGTGTTTCCTATATTGGCTACAACGGGGATGAGAGCGTTACGAAGGCCGTGCTTGGAGATGACGACGTTTTCCTTCTGCCCTTTGGCTCTGGCTGTTCTGATGTAGTCCTGACGTATGACCTCAAGCATTGAAGAACGCGTCGTTCTGGCTATGTTGCCTACGTTTGCGATACCAAGCATCGCGACAGGCATTACCCATCCCAGTGCGCCGCCTGTAGATGCTGTGGTCGGGAGCCAGTGTAGCTTTACTGAGAACACAAGCATCATCATCAAGGCGAACCAGAACTGGGGTATGGATACACCCAAAAGCGCAAATACCATAGACGCGTTATCTATGAACGAATACTGTTTTACTGCCGAAATGACACCCAACGGTATGCCTATGATGAGTGCTACGGCTACCGCCAGAAATGTCAGTTTTACAGTGTTCGGGAATTTTTGAAATATTTCTTTTGCAACAGGCTCACCTGTAGCATAGGATGTACCGAAGTCACCCCTTGTTACGATACCGATAAGGTATCTGCCATAACGCACAAGAAACGGGTCGTTGAGGCCCATCTTCTCACGCATTGCTTCTTTTACTTCCGGAGCCGCGTCAGATCCTACGATCTGATCTACCGGATCGCCCGGAGTTATCGCGCTGAGCGCGAAGACTATCAGCAGAACGCCCAGTATTACCGGGATCATCCACAATAGTCGTTTTCCGATATATCTAAGCATAAATCACTCCTGTTTCGGGAGACTTACATTATTCCCGGGGCAAAAATGCCCCGGGAACATGATTGACCTTTAATTCAATAACGATCGATTATTCGTATGCCTTCGATGCGTCGATATCACCGAACTCGGTGAGCTGGATGCCCTTGATCTCGGCTCTGGAGGCGCAGGTCTTGGTCGGGTTGTAGAGAGCGACTGCAGGAACTGCCTCGTTGATGATCTTCTGGATCTTTCCGTAGATCTCGAGGGACTTGGCTTCGTTGGTCTCAGCCTTGGCCTGGTCGATGAGAGCGTCGAGTTCAGCGGGGCCGGTCCAGCCGGTGCCGCCCTGAACGGACTTGAATCCTTCGCGGTGATCATAGTAAGCTACCTGGATAGCAGGATCCGGGTTGGAAGCATTGATCATCTGAGCTTCGAAGTTGCCTTCTGCGATCTTTACTCTGAAGGAAGCGGTGGCTTCGGGAACAGGTGTGCAGGTGATGCCTACTTCGGCAAGCTGCTGCTGGATCATTGTGGTGTAGTTCTTGAATACCGGGGACTCAGCATAGAGCAGCTCGAACTTTGCATTGCCGGCGTACTGGGACTTGGCAAGATACTCCTTAGCCTTTGCAACATCTCTGTGCAGGTAGGAAGTGTAGCCACCCTTGGAGGGGCTTACGTACCTGGTGCTGGACTTGGGCAGGAAGCTGTCGGTGAGGCTGCCGTAGCCGGTAGCTGCAAGCTTGAGGCATGCTTCGTAGTCGATGGCAAGAGCAACAGCCTTACGGAAGTTCTCGTCGTCGAACGGAGCCTTGGTGCAGTTGAAGAACAGTGTGGTGACCTGAGTGGTGGCCTCGTTGATGACGCTCATCTTGGGGTTGGCAATAAGAGCTGCGATCTGAGCGGTCTCAGGATCGAGGCAGATATCTACATCTCCGGCGAGCAGAGCGTTAACTCTGGCGCTCTCGTCTTTTATGATGTTGATGACTACCTTGTCGTAGTAAGGCTTGTTGCCCCAGTAGTTCTCGTTCCTTACGAAGGTGAGAGACGTACCGGTCTTCCACTCTTCCAGCTTGTACGGGCCTGTGCCTGCGGTCGGATTGGTCTTCTGGCCGTCGATTCCGCCGCCCTTGTTGACTGCTTCCTCTACTACCATGGCAAGAGGAATGTTGGACAGTGTGTACAGGGCGAAGGGCTCAGCTGCCTTGGTGGCGATGACGATGTGAGTGTCATCCTCTACCTTGCAGTTGGGGATATCCCAATACTTATAGTAGTTGGAAACTACGCCGGATTCCTGTCCGATCTTCAGGGTGTACAGAACGTCCTTGGCTGTGAACTTGGAACCATCGTGCGCAACTACGTCGTTGCGGAGAGTAAAGCGGATGTGCTGATCGTC
>CAMYWZ010000092.1 GCA_947302945.1 uncultured Bacillota bacterium | reverse complement strand
GTTGATGCTTATGGTGGAGCCTTCGGAGACCTTGGCTTCGCGCCTTATGACGACGAGAGGAAGGTCTAAAAGCCTTGCAGTCTCCATCGCCACGCCTATGCCCTTGGTCTCGACTGTGACTATCATGTCAGCTTCAGTCGCGGCAAAGTGCCTTGCGAAGATGCGGGCGGCAAGCGTTACGAACGCGGGATCCGACATGAGGTCCGTGGTGTAGATGAAGCCGCTGCCGAGAGCCCTTTCGGACCTTGCGAGATCCTCGCCGAACTTTATCAGCTGCGGGCTTGCGAGCTCCATGCTGATGTAGGGCACGTAGCGCACCCCGCCTTTGGCTCCGGAGGTGGTCTCGACGTAGCCGAGCCCCGTGGCTTCGGTGGCTTCCCTGACTACCTGAAGGTCTTCGGAAATGCTGGACTTGGCGCATCCGAACATCTCCGCGAAATAACCCAGAGGATAGTCGCGGTTGGGGTTTTCTGTCAGGATGTGGGTTATTGCGCACGCGCGCTGAGCCCTTTTCACTTCTTTCCGCCTTTCTCCAGGATGATCTCGCCGACTTTGTAAATGTCTCCGGCGCCCATGGTTATGACTATATCGCCTTCTTTGGCGTTCGCGAGAACGTAGTCCGCTATGCCCTCAAAACTGTCTATGAAGCGCACGTCCTTGTCCGGGTGGCGCTTCTTTATGTCCTCTTCAAGGACCTTGGACGAGAGCTTGTAGATGTTCTTCTCCCTTGCCGCGTAGATCTCCGCGAGGATGACCGCGTCCGCGTCCGTGAAGGCGTCCGCGAACTGGTCCATCAGAGCCAGCGTCCTTGTGTATGTGTGCGGCTGGAAGAGGCACCATACCCTGTTGTGGTCCAGTTTCTGGGCCGCCGCCAGCGTAGCCTTTATCTCCGTGGGATGATGGGCGTAGTCGTCCACTATCGTAAAGCCGCCTATGTGGCCGGTGATGTCGAAGCGCCTCTGGGTGCCGGTGAAACTCTCCAGCGTCTCCTTGATGGTGTTGATGTTGACTCCGAGCTTGATGCAGGCCGCTATGGCCGCCAGGCTGTTGGAAACGTTGTGTTCTCCGGGGACCGAGAGCGAGATCCTGTCCACGAACCCGACCTCCTTGGTGTACAGGTCGTAGGAAGGATGGCCCAGGGAATCGAACTCTATGTTCAGCGCGTAGTAGTCGCTGGATTCGGTAAAGCCGAAGGTGATGACGTTGCAGGAAAGGTCGTCTATGACGGATTTTACGAAGGGGTTGGCGTCGTAGGCTATGACCGTGCCGTCCTTGGGAACGGCTGAGGCGAACTTGCCGAAGGATCTTGCTATGTGGTAGATGTCCTTGAAGTAGTCCAGGTGGTCCGAGTCTATGTTGAGTATGATCTCCATGTTCGGGCGCAGGGACAGGAAGCTGTCCATGTACTCGCAGGCCTCGGAAACGACTATGTCGCGGCCGCCGACACGCACGTTGCCGTGGAGCTCGTTGAGTATGCCGCCGACGAGTATGGTCGGGTCCTTTTTGGCTCTTTCGAGGATAAGGGAGACCATCGATGTGGTCGTGGTCTTTCCGTGGGTGCCGGAAACCGCGATCGCAACCGGGTATTCGTCCATGAGCATGCCCAGAGCCTCCGCGCGGGCTATGACAGGGATGCCGAGCTCTTTGGCCCTGACTATCTCCGGATTTTCCATGGAGACCGCGTTGGAGTAGACCAGAAGGTCCGCGCCCTCAACGTTCTTTGCGTCGTGGCCTATGTACACGGTGATACCTTCTGAGACCAGAAGGTCCGTGACCGTGCTCTGCTTCATGTCGGAGCCGGAGACCTTCACTCCCCTGCTGTTCATGATCTGGGCGATGCCGGACACGCCTATGCCGCCTATGCCCAGAAAGTGGATGTGTTTGAATTGCTTAAGATCCATATATATACCTCATCCGTCCCATTCGGGACACCTTCCCCGGAGGGGAAGGCAGTAATGACTGTTACACTCCAAGCAGTGTCTTTACTCGCTGCTTCATGTCCTGTCTGTTTATGACCTCGGTGTGGACCACTTTGCGGTCCTTAAGGCCCGAAAGGCCGGCGGGGACCGCGATGCCTGTGGCTTTCCTGAGGTTTTCTATGGTCTCGAAGGGGTCTGTACCTTCGGAGACTCCTATGCTTTCGGCGATGGCCGAGGCGAACTTGTAGGGGCTTGCCGTCGAGGCTATGAGGGCCGGTGTGACGTCCCCGGTCTTTTCGGAGTAGTCCTTCCAGACCTTGTAGCCGACAGCAGTGTGGGTGTCCATGAGGTAGTGCTCCTGTTTGTAGAGCTGCCCTATGGCGTCCGTGATCTGGTCCTCTTCGGCATAGCCCGCGGAAAACAGCCCGGAAAGACCGCTTCTGATGCTTTCCGGAACGGTGTAGCGGCCGTCTTCGGCGAGGCTGTCCATGAGCTTTCTGACCTCTGCCGGGTCGTCACCGGACAGGTGGTACAGGAGCCTCTCGAGGTTGCTCGAGATGAGTATGTCCATGGACGGGGAGTTGGTGACGAAGAACTCCCTGTTCGCGTCGTAGATGCCTGTGTTTATGAAGTCCGTAAGGACCTTGTTCTTGTTCGAGGCGCAGATGAGGCGCTTTACGGGAACGCCCATGCGCATAGCGTAGTAAGCCGAGAGTATGTTGCCGAAGTTGCCCGAAGGAACGCAGATATTGCATGGCTCTCCGGCTTTCAGAGCGCCTTTTGCGATGAGCTGCGCGTAGCCCCATACGTAGTAAACGATCTGCGGCAGCAGCCTTCCGACGTTCATGGAGTTGGCTGCGCTGAAGGTAAAGCCTTTGGCTGCCATCTCCTCCGCAAGCTGCGGGTCCGAAAGGATCTGCTTCTGCGTGGTCTGGGCGTCGTCGAAGTTGCCTTTTATAGAGAAGACTTTGGCGTTGCTGCCCGAGGCCGTACGCATCTGCTTTTCCTGCACGGGGCTTACTGCTCCGTCCGGGAAGAAGACCACGATGCGGGTGCCCGGCACGTTCTCGAAGCCCTTGAGAGCCGCCGTGCCGGTGTCTCCGGAGGTGGAGACCAGGATGACGACGGTCTTGTCCTCGTGCTGCTTCTTCATGCTGGCGGTAAGAAGGCGCGGCATGAGCTGAAGCGCCATGTCCTTAAAGGCTGCCGTGGGGCCGTGGTAAAGCTCCAGGAAGTACGCTCCGCCGGCTTTTACGACGGGGACTATCTCCTCAGCCGAGTACTTGCCGTCGTAGGCTCCGTCTATGCAGGCCGCAAGCTCTTTGGCGGAAAATTCCGGAAGATAAGGCGCAAGGACTTCCGCTGCCAGCTCCTTGTAGGAGAGCTTCGAAAGCCTGCTGAAGAGAGCCTGAGGCTCTTCAAAACTGCCGTCCGGGCGCTCCCCAAGACGCGGGAAACGCTCAGGGACGTAGAGCCCCTTGTCGGCTGCAATGCCCTTTATTATCGCCTGGCAGACATTCATTTCAGGGGCGAGGCCCCTTGTGCTTTTATAGATCATAGATCGTTATTTCTCCTGCATAGCTGCGCTTATGCGGCGTGCGACCATGTCTTTGCCCATGATCTGCTGGATGGTCCAAAGATCGGGGCTGTTTGCGCGGCCGGTGATGGCTATCCTTATGACGCCGCTGACGTGGCCGACGTGGCCCTTGTAGGCGTCCGGGTTTTTCTTGTAATCCTTGGGCTTTACGGCGTAACCGAGCCTGTCGGTGATGCCGCGGACCTTCTCGAACCAGGCGGAGTTGTCGTCCGCGGGGTCGTATCCTTCGATGTAGAGCCTTAGGATCTCCCTGCGGTCCTCCGCGCTGACCTCCGCCGGCCATTCGGACTCGTACTCGAAGGTCTCATCGAAGAAGTACTTTATGAACGCGAAGATCTGCTGCGCGTAGACGAGGTCCGTCCTGGGCTTTTCACCGCCGCGGTCTATGTCGAAGACCTTAAGGAGCATGTCCTTGTTTTCAGAAAGCAGCCTGTATTTGGCCTGATCGAACTCTTTGGCCCAGCCGAGCATGAAATCATAGATCTCGGCCGCGGACTTCTTCGCGAGAACGTCCTTGGAGACGTCGTTGAGCTTGTTGATGTCGAAGAGCGTGCCGGAATCGCTCATCTTGTCCGGCGAGAACTTGAACTCGCCGTAGCTTGCCAGCGGGTTAGCCATGCGCCACTGCTCGTAGTCGGAGCAGAGTATAGTCAGAAGGTATTCGCGGACTGCTTCGGGGAAGTAGCCCAGCTCCTTGTAGAACGACAGCCCGAGTTCCGGGTCCTTGCGCTTTGAGAGCTTGCGCTTCTGGCCCGTGGTCTCGTCTATCTTCATGAGCGAAGTGGTGTGGCAGTAAAGAGGCGGCTCCCAGCCCATGGCCTCAAACAGCTGCACGTGTATGGGAAGGCTGGCCATCCACTCCTCGCCGCGCACGACTATGTCCGTGTGCATGAGGTGGTCGTCCACGACGTGGGCGAAGTGATAGGTGGGAAGGTCGTTTTTCTTGAGTATGACGACGTCCTGGATGTTTTCGGGCATGGAAAGCTCGCCGCGTATGGCGTCCTTTGCCTTAAAGTAGCGGCTGGGGTCTCCTTCCGAGCGGAGGCGGACGACGAAGGTCTCGCCGGATCTGATGCGGCGCTCGACCTCTTCATACGAAAGATCTCTGTGCTTTGCGTATTTGCCGTAGATGCCGGGATCCAGCTTGGCGGCGCTCTGGTCCGCGCGGATCCGGGCTATCTCCTCCTCGCTCATGAAGCAGGGGTATGCCTTGCCCTGCTCCACGAGGCGCTTGACGCAGGCCTTGTAGATATCGCTGCGGCGGCTCTGCCAGTAGGGGCCGTAATCTCCCCTCTCGCCCGCGGAAGGCTCCACATTGCTGGGCCTGCAGCCGGGCTCGTCCGCCCTGCAGGCGCCCTCGTCAAAATGTATGCCGAAATAGCCGAGAACGTCCAGGAGCACCGGAACGGCACCCTCGACCTCGCGCTTTTCGTCAGTGTCTTCTATGCGGAGATAGCAGACCCCTCCGCCCTGGTGAGCAAGGCGCTCGTCCACCATGGCTCCGTAGAGATTGCCGAGGTGGATGAAACCCGTGGGGCTTGGCGCCAGCCTTGTTACGACCGCGCCTTCGGGAAGCTTTCTGGGCGGATAAAGCGCCTCGTAGTCTTCCGGGGTCTTTGTGATATCGGGAAACAGCAGACTTGCCAGCTTTTTATAGTCCATGATAGATCCTTAAACGGGTGATTTTGTGAACGTTTCCGGCGCCCCTTCCGCCGAATGTTAGCCATTCGCGCGAAAACTGCGGCGCCGTCTGCCGCCATTGTTCATTATATCAAAAAAAGTCCGGATATTACAGGGGTAAAAGCAAGAAAACATCTTTTTTTGGAATATAAAAAAAAGTAGTGGACAAAAGCCCCGTCAGCCGTTATAATTCAAATGTTCCGCCCGGAACCGCAGCTTAATACGGTGCCTTGGTCAAGTGGTCAAGACGCTAGCCT
>CAMYWZ010000091.1 GCA_947302945.1 uncultured Bacillota bacterium | reverse complement strand
CCTCAACCTCTATCAGGGCATGTACGAAATAAGCGGCACTTACCGCGCCGCAAAAGATGTGTTCGGAAATACTATGCTGGTATGCACCGTCACCGCAGAGGGCAATGCCTTCGCGGGGCAGGAGCTGCGCTTCTCTGAGCTTACAAGTACGGGAAGCTGGCTCTACAGCGGAAACGTCATGGGCATGGTCTGGAACAGATGCCTCTTTAAGTAGGCCTCATACCCTGCCCTTCCTTATATTCTCAGCCATTTCGGATATTTTCGCGAGCCTGTGCGAAAGCCCGGATTTGGCAAGCGGAGGATCGAAGAGCGCGGCAAGCTCGGAGAGCGAAAGCTCCGGGTTGTCCCTCCTGATCTCCGCTGTTTTTTTAAGCTTTTCCCCAAGCCACAGAAGGCCCCGGGCCTTTTCTATGTACTCGATGTCCGCTATCTGTTTCTGAGCGCTGTTAACGGAGCGCTGAAGGTTGGCGTTCTCGCAGTTTGAGATGCGGTTCGCGGTGCCCTTCATCTCCTTGGTTATCCTGACGTTCTGGAACCTGAAGAGCTGCGAGGATGCCCCGATAAGCGTCAGGAAATCCGCTATCTGCTCGCTGTCCTTTAGGTAGACCACATAACGGTTCCTGCGCTGCGACACCCTGGCCTTAAGCCCGAAGCTGTTTATGAGCTTCCTGACGTCCTGAGCCATGTAATCGCTTGCGCAGCTGATCTCAAGATGGTAGGATCTGGCCGGGTCGGACACCATGCCGGCAGCCAGGAAGATGCCCCTCAGGCATGCCTTCCTGCAGCAGCGCTTCTTTATGATCTCCTGATTAAGGCCGTCCGTGATGTAATCGCTGCCCTCGCGGACGGCAAGTATGCCTGCCTCGCGCAGTATGCCTTCGGCATTCATCTCGGGGGTGATGGTGAGGTCGTAGGAACGCCTTCTGGAAAGCGGCTGGTCGCTCATCTGAGTGGAAAGCGAGGTCCTGGCGCCGAAGTAGTCCTTTGTCACGGAGGCGAAAAGCCTGGCCGCCGCCGCGTTCGTGGTGCTGACCTTCACACCCATACCGCCGGGGCCTAAGGTGATGCTCCCCGCGAAACGCAAAAAGCCCGCTGAGAGAGCGAGCTGACAGCACTTTTTGCCCGTGCTCACCATGGTGAGCTCTTTTTTTACGTCCTGGTTGAATGACAAAGCCTTCCTCCGCGCCCCGCCTTAAGCCTACGAATCCCTGTGCTTGACTATGGCGTGCCTTCCGTTCTCGGCCAGCCGCCTTGCTATCTCCTCGGCCATTACGACGCTCCTGTGGCGCCCGCCGGTGCAGCCCACTGCTATGGTGAGCTGGTACTTCCCCTCCCTGACGTAGCTCGGGATGAGGTCCAGGACCAGCCCCGTGATCCTTCCGGCAAACTTTTCCGCCTCGTCGTTTCCGAGAACGTAGTCCTTTACCTTCTTGTTGCGGCCCGTAAGGCCTTTGAGCCTGGGCACATAGAAAGGATTGGGAAGGAAACGCACGTCCAGCACCCAGTCCGCCTCCGGCGGCATACCGTTCTTAAATCCGAAGCTCATGACATTCAGAGTGAAGTTGTCCTGATCCTCAACGCCTAAGAAACGCTTTATCGCAGAGTACAGATCGGCTGTCTTGAACGTTGATGTGTCGATGACGAACGACGCCCTTTTTCGAAGCTCGGCAAGGCGCTCCCTTTCGCGCTCTATGCCTGCCTGAAGGTCCCCATCCGGGGCCATGGGATGAGCCCTCCTGGTCTCCTTGTAGCGCCTTATTATCTCCTGGGTGGAGGCCTCGAGGAAGATCATTTTGTAGTTGATCCCCGAAGAATCGAGCTCCGAGATGCCGTCCGCAAGATCGTCGAAGAACTGCCCTCCGCGAATGTCGGTGACGAAGGCGGCCTTCTTGAACTCACCCTTGTCCTCCGCCAGCCTGATAAAGTCCATCATAAGGCGCGGTGGCATGTTGTCCACGCAGTAGTAGCCTATGTCCTCAAGACAGTTGACCGCCTGGCTCTTGCCGGCTCCGGAAAGTCCGGTGACGATGATAAGCTCCATTACTCCTCCCTGTAGTTGACTATCCGCGTAAGATCAAGGCCCGAAAGCCTTGCGCGCTCCAGCGCTCTGTCCACTCTTCCGACGGCCTGAGGCCTGTGCGCGTCGCTGCTTAAGATGAAGCGCACATCGTACTTCATGGCCGTCTTTATATCCTCTTCAGTAAGACCGTTGTGGTGGTCGTTTATCTCCATGATGGTCCCGGTCTTTTCGCAGGCTCTTGCTATCGCGTCAATGTCAAAAGCCGCCTTGTCGCCCGGGTGCGACAGGATGTCTATCTTGTTTGCGAGCAAAGTGTTGACTATGAAATCCGTGTTGTAGTTCCTGGCCTTTGCGGAGCTTGTGATGCCCCTTTCGTGGAGCCAGCCGCCTATTACGACGCCAATTCCTTTAAGCGGCCTTTCGCCGAGATACGAGTAGTGATAACCGGCTATGATGAAGTCGAAGAGCGCTGCCTGCTCCTTCGTGATATCCAGCGCGCCGTCCTGATTGGCGATATTCGCTTCTATTCCGAGCTCTATCTTAAGATCCGGGAAGGCTTTGCGGCACTCCTCGATCTCTTTGCGCTTTTCGGGAAGCTGCGAAAGGTCTATGCCATAGGCGAGGTTGCCCGGGCCGTGGTCTGAGATCCCCAGGCGCTCCAGCCCCAAAGCCGCTGCCTGCGCCGCGTTGTCCGCTATGCTGCCCTTCCCGTGGGACCAGACGGTGTGAGTATGAAGATCGAAGGCTATCCTACTCTTCAATTATCCTGACCTCCGGGACGAGCTGAACTCCGAAGCGGTCAAATACGGTCTTCTGCACAAGGTGCATCAGCCCGATGACGTCGGACGAGCTGGCACCGCCTTTGTTGATGATAAAGCCCGCGTGAAGCTCCGAGACCTGCGCCCCGCCCACGCTTACGCCCTTAAGACCGGCGTCCTGTATGAGTTTTCCGGCGAAGTACCCTTCGGGACGCTTGAAAAAGCTGCCCGCACTGGGGTACGAGAGCGGCTGCTTGGCCTTTCTCTGCGCGGTAAGGTCCGCGACTTTGGCGTTTATCTCCTCCGGGTCGCCTTTCCTGAGCCTGAACGCGGCGCTCAAAATGATGGCGCCCTGCTCCATGAAAGCACTGTGCCTGTAGGAAAAATCGAAGGTGTCTGTCTGAGGAAGGCTCTCGACCTCGAAGCACACGTCCGCGATGGTGCCGCCGTACGCTCCGGCGTTCATGTAGACCGCGCCGCCGACGCTTCCGGGAATGCCTGTAGCGAACTCAAAGCCTGTAAGGCCCTTCGCGCAGGCAGCCTTTGCCGCCGCAGCCAGAAGCACTCCGGCTCCGGCCCTGACGACCCCGCCTCTTACCGAAAGCTTAAGAAAATTCCCGCCGAGCTTGATTACAGTGCCCCTGTAGCCCGCATCCGAAAACAGCACGTTGCTGCCGTTTCCCAGTATCATGGGCCTCGGAAGCTCCAGCGCCGCAAGCAGCTGCTCTTTGTTTTCAGCCACTACAAGCCTGTCCGCGGGGCCTCCGCACCTGAAAGTGGTATGCTCGCTTAGGGGGCAGTTTTCGTATATTTTAAAATCCAAACTGTTCTCCTTCGGATGTGTCTAAGCGCCGAAATAATCCTTGTCTCCGGCCTGCCGGGCAAGGCTTAGGACCGCGTCGAGCCTGTTGAACACGCTGCGGGAGAGCATGCCAAGAAAGTCGCTGCGGTCGAGGTCTTCGGCGTATTTGGCTATCATCCTGTTGTATTCGATATCTCCGACAGAAAGCTCCGGCACGGGAAGCCCGAGCTGCATTATATGATACATGAGCGCCGCTCCCGCGACGAAGACCGTGTCTTCGCCATAGGGGTAGAGCCTGTCTATCTCCAGATGCACGTAGCTGGCTTTGTCCAGAGGGTCCGCGGGGTCTTTGATCTGCGCCGCCGTACGCAGTATCTCCGTAAGGCGCTCCCTTATCTCGCGGAAATGCGGCGGGATGAGCTCCCACTCGTAGATTATGGGGTTTTTCTGCCTGTAAAGGGTGCTGGCGGGGTCCGCGCAGGGCTTGTCCAGGATCATGCCGGCCCAGCGGTCAAGCATCCTGATGTCAAGATCGGCCTGCATGGCAAGGCAGGACTTCATGTCGTAATAGACGTCCTTGTAGTTCTTCACGAAAGCGTAGGCGCTCAAAGGAACGTCGTCCCTAAGCTCCCCTGCCACGATGGCCACGACGCTGCTTTTGGAGAGCCTCTGGCCGTTTATGCGAAACATCGAATAGAGCCAGCACCAGAGGTCGCTCTGCTCTATCCAGCTTTTGAATTCAGGGTTTGACGGCATGGCCGCAGCAAGCTGCTCCTTTTTCTGCCGTATCATCTCGTACATGAGACCCTCCGCTCTTACTGCCCTGCCCTGTCTGCCATCGGGTCCTCGTCCGAATAGGGCTGGACCACGTGGACTTTGTTTCCGAAATCGTACATCGCGTAGTCGATGTCCACGTTGGTAGAGATGCCGGGTATGCTGCCCTCGCTCGTAGCCTGCCAGATCTGGAAGGCGTACGGGAAGTGCGGCGAATTGAAGTACTGCGCGAACCACTTGGGATAGTTGCCGACAGTATTAATATCCATGGCGGTCATGAACGTGCCGACGTTCGCGTAGATCATCGGTGTGTAGCCCGCAGCCTCTATGATCTCGAAGAACGCGTTGATGAAAGTCGAAGTTTCTTCGGGCTTGAGGAAGTACGTACGGTCCTCGATGTTCGTTATGGGCTCGAAGTCCAGAACTACGGGCCAGGTGACATTATAGCCCTTGATCTGGTCGAGCACCCAGTATGCCTCTTCCCTTGCCTCTTCGACGTTGATAGCCTTTGAGAGGAAGTATATCCCTATGGGGATGCCATTATCGAGCGCGCCTCTGGCGTTGACATCGAACATATTGTCCTTTGCCAGATTGCCTTTGTTTCCGTAGCCTCTGTATCCGAGCCTTATCAAAGCGAAATGCACCTCTCCGGAGGCTGCGACGGCATTCCAGTCTATCTCCTTCTGGAAGGAGGAAACGTCTATGCCCTTAAGAGCCTCCGAACTGCGGGTCCAGTCGTAGATGTTCTGCGGAAGGTCCTTGTTGGCAGGCTCGAGTATATAACCCTCGCCGGTGATCCTGTAGACCGCGTAGTCCGGGAACATATAGCCCATGAGCTCCCATATGCCGTAGCTGTCGTAGGCCCACTTGACTACGTCTTCTATCTTCTGCACGAGCATCGGAACTTCCGGTTCCGGCGGGACCGTATTGGCAGTGTTATTGGTGTTCTGTTCCGTGTTTTCAACATTGTTATTTGTGTTCTCCGGGACAGTATTCGCATTAGCATTCGCGTTCGCGGTGTTGTTAGCTTTGCCGCCCAGGCCGACAGGCAGCTCGCAGGAGCAAAGCAGCAGACACAGAGCCATGATCATCGCAACAAG
>CAMYWZ010000090.1 GCA_947302945.1 uncultured Bacillota bacterium | reverse complement strand
AGGCGATCAATTTTTTTAGGTATTCGTTCTCCATGCGAAGATACTGAACTTCTTTGAGCAGATCTTCGTTCTCGTTCACATTTTTCTTTGGTGCTTGAGTTTTCTTTGGTTTTGACATATCTTTTCGTCGCCCTCGTCGATCTTCTAAAAGCGCCTCTTTACCTTCTTCGCAGTATATTCTTTCCCACTTCGCAACAGTTGGATGGCTATGAATTCCAAAGTGAGCCGCCGTCTGTCTTAGGGACAAAGCGTTCCGATGCATATATTCTACAACATAGATCTTGAATTCTCCACTGTAGGTTCTTGTGACCTGTGTAAGTTGTTTTACGCCTCCTGCCCTGTACAGTGCAGTCCAATGCCTTATGTCACCGCTATCTATCCCATACTTAGCTGCAAGCAGATCATATCCTCCGGCTCGTCCTCCCAGATACTCCTGAACAATCTTTAACTTGAACTCATCTGAATACTTCTTTTTTCCTGACATTCTAAAACCCCTTTCATTAGTGTTTTTTGTCTAACGAAAGGGGTTCACTTCAACTTTACGCCCCGGGTGCTGTGATGCTGCGAAAGATCAGCCCTGTCTGTAGGCCTTCATGACCTCGGGATCGGCGAGCATCTGCTTGGCCAGATCGGTGTAGAGGCCGTGCTGGTACTCTTCCACGAGTTCGGTGTATTCCTTGCCGACCTTGGCGTTCCTCGGGAGAGGCACGTTCTGGTCAACCAGGATGTCCTGGACCGCCTTGATGTCCACGTCGCGGGTGCCGGTGCCCTTCTCAAGGGCAACAGCTGCGGCGACACCGGCTGCCTGGCCTGTGCCTATGCACTGCGGGATCAGGTTCAGCCAGTCTATGGAGACGTGGTCCGCGGAGAGGTGTCTGCCCGGGGCCAGGAGGTTGTCCATGCCCTTCGGGACTATGGCCCTGTACGGGATCTCGACCGGGCCGCAGTCGTTGATGCGGCAGATGGTGGAGTGCCATGCGATGACGTCGTCATGCTGCTTTGCGAAGAGCCAGTCGGCCGGGCTCATGATGTATTCACCTATGAGCCTGTTGCTGCAGCGCACGCCTGTCTGCGGCGCGATGCTCAGCAGGTACATGTTTCTGTAGGCGCCGGGTATGGTCTGCTTGCAGTAGTCGATGACCTCGCGGATCTTGGCGCGGACGCTGATCTCCGTGTGGGTGAGGTCCTTGATGGACGCGCAGTCCATGTTGTCGAACTTGTTGAATACGAGAAGGTTGCCGTTCGGCTCGTCCCAGCAGGGCATTCCGCCGGAGAAGCCCTGGATCTTGGCCAGTTCCTTGACGGCTGCCTGCCACTCTTCCGGATGGGCCCTGCGCCACTCAAGGAGGAAGTCGGTATCGACTCCGCCGACTCTCCAGGCCAGCGTGGTGCAGTGGGAACGGGTCTTCTTGTCGGAGAGGTGCTCGTAGGGAACGCCTGCACCGCGGTAGATGTCGCCGTCGCCGAGGACTGCCTGGCGGCCTTCCTTGGACTCGAAATATACGCCTTTGATGACGTTGTCTTCGATGATGGGCCTGGTACCCCAGCTGTGGTAAAGGATCCTGATCCTGTCCTTTTCCTCAAGGAGCATCATATCCAGCTCTATCTCGAGCTGCGGGCCGTCGTAGTAGACGGAGCGGACCAGCATCTTCGGCTCGCTGGGGCTGGAAGTGTCCATCTTGTGGCTCCAGCGGTAGATCAGAGCCTTGTCCTGCTTGCCTATGTCCTCCATCCTGGGGCCCCATGTGGAGCCGGGAGCGTTCTTCTCCATGCGGTCGAACCACTCCTCCTGAAGACCGCGCACGAAGGGCAGTGTCTTCCAGGAGAGCTTGGGGACCATCAGTACGTAGTCGCCTGTAACGTCGCCGCCGGAATAGCCGTAGCGCTCCATGAGTATGATGTTCTTTGCGCCTGCACGTGCTGCTGCTACTGCCGCGCTGTGTCCGGCCGCGCCGGAACCTACCACCAGGACGTCGCATTCCGCGTATACGGGAATCTCCCTTCCCGGTTCAAAATAAGTCTTTGCCATGTTCTGTTCCTCCTGTGCTGATTGGAAAAAACCTGCTGCCTGTTACTCGTCCAGATAGATCTGTCTGCTGTATCTGTAAAGCTCGTCTGAGAAGGCGGGCGTTACGCGCCTTGTTGCGGGCATGCCCAGTATCGCGGGCTTTCCGGGCTTGCAGTACTTATCCGCCAGAGCCCTTGCGGCCTTGCGCTGTTCGTCTTCGGAAAGCTCGGCAAGGTTGGTCTCCTGCGGGAATACGCCGAGGACGATCTTGTCGCCGTACTTGTCGTAGAGGAATTCGATGTCGTTCATGTCCTGCGGGCCCCAGTAATCGAAGCCTGCGTCTATGTAAGCCTGGGTGCGGTCCGCGTTGTGTCCGCAGGAGTGCAGGAAGGCGATCCTGCCCCAGCTGTGGATGCGGTCGTTGAGCTTTCTCATGGCCGGGACGAAGAACTCTTCCGCTACTTCCTGGGAGAAGAACGGGGACTTCTGGGAACCCCAGTCGTCATGGCTCTCGATGATGTCCAGCTGCGGCCAGAGAGTGCAGAACTTGTCTACCAGCTGGCAGCCCAGACCGGTGGTGGCGTCGAACAGGCCTCTGATGTCGTCCGCGTAGTCCTCGTCGATGAGGGCCATTGCAGCATCCATGAAGTCCATGAAGGATATCAGGCGCTCGAACCAGAAGCCGTTAATGAATGTGAACTCGAGGGAGAAGCGCGGGTCGATCTTGGTGTCTTCCACGTCCTTTGCCCAGTTCCATGCCTCGATATCGGGGATCTTTACCTTGTCTTTCCACTCATCTATAGTTTCCAGGAAGTGCTGGCCCGGCTCCTCTATGGAGCCTCCGACCTGTTCCACGAACTTCCACCTGATGCCGAAGGCGTCGGTGTTGTCGCAGTGTCTGCCTCGGCCGAGGTTCATGTTGTAGGACATCGGCGTCTGGTCTATGACTTCAGTGATAATAGGCATCCAGTAGGGATGTCTTTCTTCGAACAACGCATGGATGTTCTCGCGGGGCGTGACAGGCGTATTGTATGTATAGTGCACGTTTCCGAGCCTTCCCGGGCGCGAGCCTATTACCTGACGTTCAGCCTCAACAAAGGGTATCTTTCTGTACATGATCTACCTCCTGATAATATCTCTGTTAATATAATAACGCAATAGCGGGCAAGATTACAATGCAAAATGCGGCATCCGCTATGCGCTTCACGGATAGGTCCTTGCGCGCTGCGGGATATGACGCAAAAACGCTTCGAAAAATTGCTGAAAATTGTTGAAATCCTTTGTATTTTAACGCAATATGATGTATAATAAAGTGTATTGAATAACTAGATGTTGTACCTGCCTTTGAAAGGAGAAACGCCTTATGACATACCCGATAGACATAGCCGGTCTGCACAGAGAACTGCCGATCTGCAGAGTCACGGACGACCTCTACATCGCCGCCTTCATCTGCTTCGGAGACCAGGAGATCACCGTAGCCTGCGCCAGAGAGCTCCTAAAGCTCGTGCCCAAGGAGGATTACGACTACATCCTCACAGCGGAAGCCAAGAGCATCCCCCTCATCCACGAGATGGCCCGCCAGTCCGGAGCGAAAAAGTACTTCATAGCCCGCAAAGGCTCCAAGGTCTACATGCCGGATCCCATCCACGTGGAAGACAGGTCCATAACCACCCTCGGCGTCCAGATGCTCTTCCTCGGCCGCGACGACGCTGACCTGATCAAAGGCAAGCGCATCCTCATCATGGACGACGTCATCTCCACCGGCGGCTCGCTGCTCGCCATGGAGCACCTTGTCCAGCTTGCAGGCGGCACCGTGGCCGGCAAGATAGCCGTACTCGCCGAAGGAGACGCCGCAAAGCGCAAGGACATCAAGTTCCTCGCCCCCCTGCCCCTGCTCAACGCGGACGGCACTGAAAAAGGCTAATCATTATAGTTTCATTATAAAAAGGAGAACGTTATCATCATGGAAAAATTGTTCAAGCTCAAAGAGAACAAGACCACGGTCAAGATCGAGATCATAGCCGGTCTTACCACATTCATGACCATGGCCTACATCATCGCGCTCAACCCGAACCTGCTCACAGGATTCGGAGCTGAGGGCCAGGATCTCTGGAACGGCGTATTCCTTGCCACCTGCATCGCTTCCTTCATAGGTACGTGCTGCATGGCATTCCTGGCCAACAAGCCGTTCGCGATGGCCCCCGGAATGGGTCTTAACTCATTCTTCGCGGTAGTCGTGGCAAACATCGCCGCGATCACAGGCACCAGCTACGCAAAGTCATTCCAGGCAGGACTGGTGCTCATCCTTGTCGAGGGTGTCGTATTCATCCTCCTCTCCATCTTCAACGTCAGGGAAAAGATCGTTGAGGCCATTCCTCTGGGCGTACGCCTTGGGATCGGCCCTGCCATCGGTCTGATGCTGATGAACATCGGCTTCGGCTCCAACGCGGGCATCTACTCCGAGACCGGCGGCCCGTTCTACGCGATGAGGGACTTCTTCGGAGCTCTCACGTCCGGCTCCGCCAAGACCGCCATGGGCTCCGGCTTCCAGGCAATGGTCCTTGCAGTAGTCACCATGTTCGTAGGCCTCTTCGTGATCGTTGCTCTTGCCCACAAGAAGGTAAAGGGCGCCGTCCTGATCGGCATGATCGTAGCCTCCATCATCCACTGGGCAGGCAGCGCGATCTTCCTGGGCACCAACCCGTTCGCAAGCCTTGCTACCGCGTCCTTCCTGCCGCCCTTCGCCGACATGGCAAAGACCACGCTCTTCAAGCTTGACTTCAGCGGATTCGCTCAGATCGGCTGGTTCACAGTGATCACCCTGGTCATCACCTTCTGCATCATCGACATGTTCGACACCATCGGCACCCTGGTGGGCACCGCCTCCCGGGCGGGCATGACCGACAAGGACGGCAACATGCCCAAGCTGAAGGAGGCGCTGCTGGCGGACGCCATCGGCACGGTCTCCGGCGCCTTCATGGGCACGTCCACGGTGACCACCTTCGTGGAATCCGCTTCCGGCGTGGAGGCGGGCGGCCGCACGGGCCTCACGGCCCTGACCGCAGCCGTTATGTTCCTCGCCTGCACGTTCCTGGCCCCCATCGCGGCCATCATCCCAGCGGCGGCCACCAGCTCGGCCCTGATCTTCGTGGGCATATTGATGCTCCAGGGCCTGCAGAACATCGACTTCAACGACATCGACCAGATCGTGCCCGTGTTCATCATGCTCATTGCCATGCCCGTCTCCGGCTCCATCGGCCACGGCATCGGCCTCGCCATGATCTGTTACACCGTCATCAAGGTGTTCTCCGGCAAGGCCCGGGAGGTCTCCGCCCTGACCTACATCATCTCGCTCCTGTTCATAATCAAGTTCTTCGCGGTGGTGTAAACGACGTTGCATGCCAAAAGGGCCGTCCGTCGGACGGCCCTTTCTCGTTCTTTGGGTTTCACTTCCTTCGCAGGG